>JBLMWR010000703.1:0-3328 GCA_050257335.1 Deltaproteobacteria bacterium
AGATTTTCGCTCCAATAGGACTGATCATCGAAATAGTCGGCGGAAGCTTCGTATTCGAATTCGCTGCTAACTAGATCCCGCAGCGAGCCGAAAAATGCAGGAGGAATTGGTGAACCGGAGACGATCGCAGAATAAATAGCGGCAATGCGCCGGCCCATCAGCGCAATTCCCATTCCGTCAATGATTATGTGATGACAGCACGCGAACCAATAGTGTTCATCTGGCCGCGTCCGGAATAACGCGAATTTGACCAGCGGGCCGCTGAACGGCAATGGCGTGCGCTGGATCGACGACGCTATCTCGCGGGTTTCCCGGACGGCATCCTCCGAGCCGCTGAGGTCATAGAAAGCCAGCTCGATACCAGGGTCGTCGATCGCCCGCTGGAAAACCTGACCATCGGCTTCGAAGAAGGCGGCCCGGCATGGTTCGGCCTCTTGCATCGCAATGCCGATCGCCCGCTGCAGCAAATCGGGCTCGACGGGGCCCTCAATTCGCAGGAAGAGACCGAGCTGCCACTCTGTCCCGGCACAACCCGTTTCCTGCGCAAGCCAGATATCCAGCTGTCGCCGCGTTAGCGGAAGTGCCCGGTCATCCAGCCCCATCCGACCCCATTCCAGGTGGTTTCGTCACAAACCCCCCGGCAGCCAGCCTTTCCCGCGGACTCCTCGGCCGCATATCAGTCCAGCCGCAAGCGACCCGCCAGCCAGGTGGAACGTCGGCGAAGGACGGCCGCAAGCTGTGTTGCTCCACCTCGTCGAACGGATTGATACTCACCGAATCTCCGGTCCGTCTAGAGATGTCTGGAACCGTTTCGAACGCTACTGCAGGCCAACAAGGTCAGTCCGGCGTTTGGCCAAAAAATTGCCGCCGCCGTCAAGACCAGTTAATAACGCGTCAGTTAATTTGATGCCAATCGACATTGAATGCTCGTCGAGACCGTTCGAATTCTTTGCCGACGAAAACATTGAACTCGCCTTCGGCTGCCTGGGCAGGCCGGGCGACGGGGCGATCCCCGCTGCCGTCTAGAAGGCGAAGCGGAAGTTCCGGTCGTAGTTTCGCGTGGCGGGGATGGCGTGCATCATTCGGAACACCCGCCGTGGGCGGCTCAGTGGAATCCTTTCGAAGCCGGCAATGATGGGGCGGTCTTCGATGAGGCGTAGCCGGTCCTCCCAGCGCGTGATCTCGCGACCGTCGCGGGTGCCCCACTTGATGACACCCGGCTTGAAGATCCGCGACAGCCGCGGCCCCCATTCCGACAGCAGGTCGGCCAGAAGCTCCCCGGTGTCGAACCGGTCGACCAATCGGTGCAGCAGATCAGTCACCTCGTCCGGGGTCAGATACATCAGAAGGCCTTCGGCGACGATGAGGACGGAACCGCCCGTGGGCAGCTCATCGATCCAGTCGGGATCGGTCACCGACGACCCGATCATCCGGTAGTTCTCAGACTCGGAATACAACTGGCGGCGCAGTGCGATGACCTGGGGCAGGTCGATGTCGAACCACCGCACGCCTTCGGGCACGGGCAGACGGAACGCCCGACTGTGCAACCCGCATCCCAGATGCAGCACGACTGCATCCGGGTGGCGCTTGAGAAAGTCGGTGATCCAGGCATCGAACTGCGAGCTGCGCAATGCCGCCCCGAACTGGTTAGTCGCCGGGCGGACCGCTCGATGAATCCGTTTGAAGTCGTAATCGATACGCGCAACGTCCTGTGCCGCGTAGCTGTCGCCCAAAATCGGCTGGGGGAGTTGACTCTCGCAGGCCCGAAGGTAGAGCAGGCACAGCATCGTCCACTCCACCGATCCCCACTGCACACCGGTGAAGTCCACTTTGCCGGAATTGCCACCATTCGGCTCGACCGCGCCGGGCCCTCCAGGATTCGTCAAAGCCCCTCCTCCTCGCCTTGGTGCGGGCGGTCGCCCAAGCATAAGGGCCTCGGCCGGCCTGCTTGCCGGAGAAGACTTTGAAGCGATGGTCACCTGCCGAAGCTGCCCCACTGCCGGGGACGACAACGATAACGTGGTTATGTGCCACGATCTGTCGACTTCTCGATCGAATCCCCGGACAGCGTTGAACAAATCCATTCGGCGTTCTCCGAGGAGGATTACTGGCTGGACCGGCTGGTGGCCTTCGGGGGCGTCGCCATACTGGACTCGTTGACCATCGACGCCGACGACTCGGTGAGCGTGGTCATGGTGCAGGACGCGCGCCACGAAGGGATGCCCAAGCTGGTGGCCAGGTTCTATCCCCGCGAGTGGCGAGTGGTGCAGAAGGAGACGTGGACCCCGATCGGCGACGGGCTGGTGCGCGGCGAAATCAGCATCACGTCGCACGGAGCGCCGGGATCTGGCTACGGCTCGGCTCTGCTGGCGCCGGCGCAATACGGTTCGCGCCTGGAGTGCAATGCGACGGTGGAGTTCAGAGTCCCGTTGGTCGGCGGCAAGGTCGAGAGCATCATCAGCCGCCAGTTGGCTAAACAGTTTTCGATGATTCAACGCTTCACCACGAAGTGGATCACGGAGAATACCTGACGCCGATCGGTGGAGTTGGAGTACCAGCAGATCGCTACGTCCGATGCTCAATTAGATTAGGGCCGCTGGTAATTGAGCCAAGTTGCTCGCGTGACAGGCAGCGGTGTGACTCACCAGTAGGTTGTGAGGTGACAAGACGGCGACACAACTGCAACCGCTCTATCTGCTGGCGGACAGTCAGCTGCTCTTTTGGAAACGGCGGAACCGACTGCTCCTCGAGGAAGCACTCGACGGATTGGCGCGGGACACACCACTGCGCGCGGCGTACATCGGTGCCTCCAATGGGGATCGTCCGGAGTTCTACGGGATCTTCGAGGCGGCGATGGATGCCGTCGGTATCACCGACAGGCGGATGATCGACTCGTCGTTCGGCCGCGACGACCGCGCCTTCCTGGAGCGCGCTTACTTGGTCGTCCTCGCGGGCGGCGATGTGCGTCGGGGGTGGAACACGTTCGAGAGAACCGGCATGAAGGATGCGATACTGAGGCGGTACGCCAAAGGGGCGGTCCTGGTGGGCATTTCAGCCGGTGCGGTCCAGCTCGGACGCTATGGAATCGTCGAGACACCGGAATCCCGCGCGACAGGGCTGATCGAAATGTTCAAGCTCGTCCCCCTTGTAATCGACACACATGACGAGCGAGCCGACTGGGCGCGGCTGTCGCGCACGATCCACTCGCTGGAGGGTGGGGCCACCGGGCTCGGCATCCCTTCCGGCGGCGGGGTGATCGTGCATCCGGATATGACGCTCGAGCCTCTGCGGCGTCCTGCGCACGAATTCCGCTTCGAGGACGCGCGCG
>JBLMWR010000704.1:0-6410 GCA_050257335.1 Deltaproteobacteria bacterium
TGTACGCGTTGGAATGGAATTCGGCCGTCAGCGCGTCGACGGGACCGACCAGCTCGGTCTTCTTTTCGAAAATCTCGCGCCATTGCTTGTCGAGATGTTCGCGCTGAAAGGTCTGGCGCGCGTCCTTCAGGTTTTTCTCGTAGCGCTCCAGCAGGTGCACGTAGATATCCTTTTTCCCGGGGCGATGATGATCGATCGTCCCTTTCTCATGTTCTTCCAGAACCACGCCGACGCGCTCGGGGTCGGATTTCAGGAGCACCTGCAAGCGCTCCTTCAGGCTCAGTTTGCCGGTCTTCCTGTACAGGGCATTCACCGCATCGCGCCATTTCTTGAGCGCGGCGGCGTCGGCTTTGGCGTCTTCGGCGGGGACCGCCTCCTCGGCGGCGGCGTCGTCGGGCGGCTTACCCGCGTCTCCACCCGGCGCTGCGGCTTTTTTGCCGATCGCCAGAAGCGCCTCCAGCTCGCTGGGCAACAGATGCAGATTCGTTTCGAGCCGCTTCTCTTTGGCGTTGTACTGCAAGTAGGAATTCGGCGGGTCCTTTGGCACCTTGACCTTCTTGAGGTCAACGCCGTCGGGAAGCCGGTCGAGTTTCTGCGTGAATTGCCCGGGTCCGTCCAGCAATTCATCGATCTTCTGCTTCAGGTCGGGGTCGTCCGACCATTTCTTGAGAAATTCACCGCGCCATGCATCCCAGCCGGCAACGACCTTGTCGTAATCCAGCTTGTCGAGCCCGTTCGGATCATCGACCATCTCGCGGAATTTTTCGCGAAACGGCCCGCGCGCGTTGACGAGATAGCCTTCGGCCGACCAGGGCTTCGACGTCTTCTGAGTGTCGAGTTTCCAGATCCCCTCGTACACGAACTGCCACCCGATGGCGATCCGCAGAAGCACAAGCAGGAAGCAGGCGAGAAAGCCGATTTGCCGCACGTTTCGAGACACAGTTTTCTCCACACAACGCCAGGCTGTGAGTCAACGCATTCACCCGCCGACGGATTCCCTCGCCTTACCTCTCGGGGATGAAAACCAGGTCGTCATCGGGGATGCCGAGATTGACCGGTTCGAGCCGATTCCCGCCGGCCGGGGCGGGCACGAGCAGCGCCGCGACTTCCGTATGATTATGGCAATACTCGCGGGCCTTTTCGACCCCGAGCACAAAAAAAGCGGTGGAAAGGGCCTCGGCCTGTGTGGCCGTGGGGGCGATGACGGTGACCGAAAGCATCGTATCGACGGGCCACCCGGTTCGCGGGTCGATGATGTGCCCGTACCGCTTCCCTTCGTGCCGGAAATGCTGCACCATCGACCCGCTGGTGGACATCCCCCGATCCTTGAGGAGTACGACGGCAAACTGCCGGTCGGGGAAGACGGGATGCCGGATCCCGACCGGCCAGCCGTCGTAACCGGTATGCCCCCCCCTCGCCAGGATGCTGCTGTGTCCGCCGTGCATGAGCCAGTCCGCAATTCGGGGGAACAGAAGGTCGGCGGCCCGGTCGAGGGCATACCCTTTCCCCATTGCATTCAGATTCAGCGTGGTCCCGGGATGCGTAAACCGGATCGTGCACGCCTCGTGGTCGAAGACCACGTGCTGGCAGCCCAGGCGGCCGCGGGCGGTGGCCAGTTCCTTCTCAGTGGGGAGCCGCTTCTCCTTTTTGCAGTGCCGCCACAGGGCGGTGAGCGGTCCCGACGTGGGGTCGAACCCCCCCTCGGTCTCGTTGGCGAACTGCACCGCCTGATACAACAGCTCGAACAGGTTTCGTTGCACGTGCACCGGGCCATGGATCGCGCGGCCGTTCAGCAGCGAGAGCTCGCTGTGGAAGCGATAGACCGACATCTGATTTTCGAGCGGCTCGAGCAGGTCGAGAGCGGCCGAGGCCGTTTCCAGGCGCGAGGCAGGGCCGGGGTTCAGGATCACTTCGAAATCCGACGCCATCGCCGGCGTCCCGAGGCGGACCGTATTCCCCACGACCGGCAGACTCGGACCCGGCGGCGAAATCTCGGCTGCCTGGGCGAGCTTGTCGCGGAGTGCCTTGCCCGACAGGAAATCGCGTCGCGTGGACATGGCTGGATAATACCAGATTTCGGCCGTCGCGCAGAACATCCGGACGACGCGTCAAATTCGACAGGCTCAGGCGCCACGGATCCCCGGTCGGCGGCCGTGCAATCGTTGCCGTCCAAATGATGCACCAAGTCCACGTATGGCCACGGCAAATACCGGAGATGACGGCTCTGCCGCTTTGACCTGTGGCCGTTCGTGATCTATATGCTTTCATGGGCCGCACTCCGCTACCGCCGCCGTGGGGCGTGCGCGAGGATTCTTCGATCTTTTCAGGATAACCCAACGATCATGGCGCCAGATGAAAGCGCGCCGACGGCGACGGTGGCAGACCGCCCGGAAGAGACTCCGGCCGCGGCCGCCACGGCCGGCGTCGATGCCGAAACGATCCAGAACCAGTTGCACGAGAAAGAACGCCTCGTCGCGGCGCTGACCGAACGTCTCGAACAGGCGGCCGAGCAGCTCGACCGGATGCGACGGACGGGGGGCGACAAGGGGCGCCGCCCGCTGGGAATGGGGTTTCCCCCCGAGGTCGTCGAAGAACACAAGCACACCCTTGAAGACCTGAAGCGCGTCATCACCAACTGGGAGGAAACCCAGCCGGGCGCCACGCTGGGACGGATCGAAACGCAGATCGTTGAGCTGCGCGATCTGATCACGTCGTCGCTGCACGGGGGCACGTTCACCGCCTCGCCGTCCGCCGCACGAGTTCCCGCCGCACCGGCGACCAGCTCGCCGCCTTCCGCGACCCCCCCGCGCGAGCGCGCCCAGGATGCTCCGGCCCCGGCTTCCGGAGGCAAGTCGGGAAACAACGCCTGGTGGGAAGCGCAGAAGGCGGCGCTGATGGGCGAACCGGTCCCGGCGGAAGTCCAGGCGACGCTGGCGGCCGCCGAGACCCCGGCCGCGCCCGAACCGCGCAGCGAAGAACCCGCCCCGCTGGCCGCCGCCTGCGATCTGGCGGCCATCGACATCCCCGATCTTCCCGCGCCGGTCGATCTCGACAACATCACCCTGGACGATGCCCGTGCCGCCATTCGCGAACGCGACCGCATCATTCAGCAACTGCGCGAGCCGCTGCTGCTCGTGAAGGCCTCGGGACAGCTGCCGGCAGACCTCAATTCGCTCGAGAATCTGCCGGAACCGGTGCGGGCCCGGATCACCGAGCTGGAAACGCAGTGGCAGGCGAAATTCCGGCAGGTCGAGCTGGACCTCTCGCTGGAACGGGCGCGCCTGGCCCGCGAGCAGGCGGCCGTCCGCCAGCAGCAGGAGTCGCTGCAGAAACAGCTCCGCAGGGGAGCCGCCGCCGGCAACGCCTTCGATGACGACGGCGCCAGGGGCGAGGAAAGCTCCTCGTCGAAACGGCGCTGGTTCCGCTTCATGGGAAAAACCGAAGAGAACGGCGGCGGGTCCGGGCAGAAGGATGAGGGGCAGTAGGCCGTGACGCGACGCGTGCCGTAGCATGGGCTTTCAAGCCCGTGCGTCCGACAGGTGCGCACCGCGCCGCAACGCAGGCAATTCTGCTTCCCAACCTCCCTCGGAAGCGTCGCGGGGCAGCTCCGCTTCCCTCGAAACAAGTCACGCACGGGCTTGGAAGCCCATGCTACCGTGCGGTGTCGTCAGCCCCCTGCGCCACGCGCGGCGGCGGACTTGAGTCAGGGACCGACTGGATCGTCGTCAGCGTCGATTTCTGCTGATCGAATTCGGACCCATCGGGCATCCGGACGGTCATCTCGAGCGACTGTTCGGCGCGCGACTCGACGGGAAGGCCGGTCCGCCGGTCGACCAGGCAGTCGCCCTGCGACTTCCCGCCGCGGACGACGACCCGAGCGGTGCTGCCCGGCTGATGGATCGAACTGTTCGGGGTCGGCGCTGAAATGATTCCCAGAATTTCGATTTGCGCCAGTTCAGGCGTCATGCGGCGCACCGTGCACTTATTGCTGACGTGCAGAGGGACCGGCTGCAGGACTTCGCGGTCGCGCACCCAGCAATCGCCTTCACGAACGGCGGTCGCCGGGAGGACGCCGACGGTGTCGTCGACGAAACAGGCAATCGCTTCGGCAGCCGGCAGCACCATCGCGGCGGCCGCCTGCTGCCGTCGTGCGACGGGAACGTCATTGAAACACCGGCTCACGAACTGATCGAAGGCCGCCAGTTCCACAATCTGGTTGTCCGAGCCGGTCCAGAATCCGAAGCCGTTGTCCTTTAGTCCATGATAGCCCAGCGCGGCTTGCGGTACGGGACTGGTCGGAACGTTCGAATCGTATTCGAGACGGGGTTGCCCCGGCAGATCCTGCGAGAACCGCACTCGGTGATAGTTCACCTGCAGGCGTTTCTGCCCGGAACGCGGATCGAGCCCCTGGGGCCGACCGTCGAGCGGATGGATTTCTTCGACAGTCACCGACATGAGCATTTCGAGAGTCGAGCGGCTCGTCACCCAGCCGTTCGGTGAAGGCTGCTGAAGCGTTTGCGTCACTGTCTTCAGGAGTGGAAAACGGTCTCCGGCTTTGAGAGGGCGACCGGACGTTGCCTGCGAAGCCGCCGGCAGAGCGGTCGCCGGCGCGACGATGGGCGGGTCATCCGCCGCATCGGCAACGTCTTCTTCGACGCTGTTGTCCGGCGGCGCGCTCCCCCATCCGCAGCCGGAGAGCCAGAACAGGCAAACGGTGAAAAAAAGCCTTGCCGGCGACGACCTGTACCGATCCATGAAGAGCCTTTCCGTACCGGCCCGAGAAAGCGACGTAAAACCGGAGCGGGCGGCCCGGCGGGTCAGGGAGAATACCACCACCGGGGGATTCATGGAAAGGCGAATTTCGTGGCGGCCCGACGGGCAAAAGCGTATTATAAGCGAATGAGGGGCAGAGCGTATCGCGGAGGACCTGGTTCCAGACCGCATCCTGAATGGCATCGCAGAATTCCAACGATCGAGGTCCTTCATGTCCAACTGTCCGAACTGTGGTCGCCCCCAGCTTTCCAGCCGCAACCTTTGTCCGGAATGTTCCCGGAGGCGAGAGCGGGACGAGAACGCCTTCGCGGAAGAAGGCCCGGTCGCCGCCGACACGGGCGACGATCAGGGGCGTGACCGAGCCATGATCGCCCGTTTTCAGAGCGGCGCCGAAGCGGGGTACTTTGCCGACGAACTGACCCGTGAAACCGAGATCGAGACGGAGGTGCTGGCCCGCGAGCGGTTTGACGGCGTGCACGCCGCCTGGTCGGTCGATTACATTCTGCTGGTCGACCGGGCGCACGCCGAACGGGCCGCCCGGCTGCTGCAGTCGCTGGTGGAAGCCACCGGCGACGACGCGGGAGCGGACGCGACCGACGAGTCGTCGCGGTCGGACCTTCCAGGCGGGGCCTGGGTTCCGTTGATTCTGACGCTGGCCGCCGGCTCGATCGCCTGCTTTGGGATCGAACGTCTCGATCACCGCCCGCGTCCGCCGGCGCTCGTCGTCCGCGACGGGCGCGAGCCTCCCGAACTCTGGGAATTCCTGGCCGCCACGCGCGGGACCTGGATTCAGAAGCTCGACGGAGCCCCGGGCGTGCGGGAACTGACGCTCGATCCGGATACGCATTCGGCGCGGCTCAAAGAAGACTCTGACGGCGATGGTCACATCGACCGCGAATGGAAATTCTCGTGGAAGAACCGCTAATCCCGCCCGCCCGTCGTTCTGCCGTCAAGGGCACTCGTGTTTAGCTGCGGGGTTCGCCCCGCGCTTTTCCCCGCGCCGTTTTCGCTCGCTCCCGCTACAATAACCACTTCGCCCGCCCCCCTGGCCCCTTTGCCAGGGGGGGAAACGCCTGTCCCTGGTTGGAGAGCACGACCAAATTGTGAAACGATCACCACCTCCAGAGAGATTTGAGCGCGCCGAGAAGCCATCCGCCTGGGAAATCGCCCTGACCGGCGACCTCGGCGACAAGCAGCACGATCTGCTCGAGCGGGTGGTCGAGCTGCCTCCGCGAAGTTGCGGGACGATCTGGTTCGACTCGTGCGGCGGCAGCGCGTATGTCGGTATTTCGCTGGCTGCGCTGATTCGCCTGCGCGGTTTGCGCGCCCGGGGCGTCGTGCTCGGAGAATGTTCGTCGGCGGCGCTTCTCCCCTTCGCGGCCTGCCCCGAGCGGTTCGTGACCCCCCACTCGTACCTGTACTTCCACCCCGTCCGCTGGTCGAGCGAGGAAAACGTGCGGATCGAAGAGGCCGCCGAATGGACCAGGCACTTTGGGGTTCTGGAGGATGAAATGGACCGGCTTTTGGCGCGGCTCCTGGACTTTCCGCTGGAGGCGATCCTCGCCTGGACCCGCCCCGGCCGATTTCTGTCGGGAACCGAGCTGGTTGCCGCGGGCCTCGCGAAAATGCTCGACCTG
>JBLMWR010000705.1:0-2685 GCA_050257335.1 Deltaproteobacteria bacterium
AAAGGAACAGAAGCTTTTCGTCCGTCTGAAACGCCGACGCATCATGCCGCAATGGAACTACTCGATCTTGCCGCATGAACGAAAATCCAATTGAGGAAGTTATTTTTTTACACGGACTAAATCGCCGTCGCGCCCTCGTTCCCAGGCTCTGCCCGCCCCGCACGGCGTTCCCGGACAAAACTCGGGGACGAGGGAATTCAATGCCGTTTCAATTCGTTCCCTTTTGCTCTTCCAGCGTCTGGCGGAACGCTTTCTCTTTCAGCTCAACGTACTCTTTGTATCCGGACGGGTCGATGAACGGGTTCTTACCGGCCCCCTTCACCCGCTCGTACTTCGCCTCCATGCCGTAATACGCGCCGTGGGCCCCGAGAAAGACGTCGCAGGGGAGCGACTTCAGGATCTTGAACGTCCCGGCAAAATCATCGGCGATCTCGGGATAGTCCTTGTTCTCCACCAGCCGGTAGCCAGGGTTCACGTTCGGGCTGCCGATCACGACGGCGGTGTACGTTTTGTCCCCATCGGTAACGCGCCACGTCCAGGTGGTGCAGCCGCGGGTGTGGCCGGGAGTCCGGCGGGCGGTCAGCATCACGCCGCCGAGTTTCACCTCGTCGCCGTCCTTCAGCACGCGATCGACGGGGCACGGCTTCCAGCGGCTGTCGGCGTACAGGTACTGCCCCTTGCCGCCGGAGGCGACGACGTCGTCGTCCCCGCGCATGACGAACACTTTCGCCCCGGTCAGCTCCCGTGCCAGGGCGTGCCCGCCGACGTGGTCGGAATGGGCATGGCTGGCAAGAATGATCTTGATGTCCGTCATCTTGAAGCCGAGAGCTTCGACCGATGCCCGGATCAGCGGGACAGTCTCTTCAAATCCGCTGTTGATCAGAATGTGCCCGTCGGGAGTCGTGATCAGATAGCTCGCCAGGTCCTTCGACCCGACATAATAGACGTTGCCGATCACGCGGTGCGGAGGAAAAGCTTTCTCATTCGGCCCCTGGGCGAAGGCGACTGTGGCGGCGAGCAGAACGGAAAGCGTTGCGAGAATCCGCCGTGCCGCGATTGTTTGTCTCCCTCTGGGAGAGAGCCGGGGTGAGGGCCGTTCGCTGGAGTCCCGCCTTAAGGCGGTTGTCCGTATCACAAGCCGGCTGAAGCCGGGACTCCATCGATCGCCTGGCCGACGTCTTTCGCCAGATGCAGTGACTTTCGGCACAAATTCGACCGACGGCATCGAACTGCTCCCTGTCTCTCCAATCGGCACACGCGCCTCACAGCAGCGGCAGCACGTCGCCGTCGCTCACCGGGAACGGGCGCCCCAGCATGTCCCGAATCTCGGCCCGCGGCGAAATCCCCAGCGCCTGAAAAATCGTGGCGTGCACGTCCGGCGGGCCGCACGGCTGCGTGCACGGAAAGGCCCCTTTACCATCGCTGCTGCCGTACACCTGTCCGCCGCGAATCCCGCCACCCGCCATGACGACCGAGTAGACGTTCGGATAATGATCGCGCCCCGCCGCGCCGTTGATCTGCGGCGTCCGGCCGAAATCGGTGAGCATCACGACCAGCGTTTCGCCCAGCGTTCCGCGAGCCTCCAGATCCAGCAGCAGTGAGGACATACCCCGGTCAAACACCGGCAGCAGCCGGTTCTTGAGCCGGTTGAAGTTGTCGCTGTGCGTGTCCCACATGTCTCCTGCGCCGCCGTTGAGATCGCCGGCGGCGCAGCAGACCTGCACAACCGGCACGCCGGCCTCGGTCAGCCGCCGCGCCAGCAGCATGCTCTGGCCCCCCAGGTGAGTCCCGTACGATTCGCGGACCTTCGGATCTTCTCTTTCGAGGTTGTAGGCCTCGCGGACCGCCGAGCCGAAGAGGATGTCCTGAGCCAGCTCCCGAAAATGGCTGAAGTTCTCGAAATCGCGGGGCTGGCTGACTGGCCGCTCGAGCAACGCCAGGAGCCGGCTGCGCGTCGCGGCGCGCGGGCCGTCGACTTCCCCCAGATCGAGGACTTCCGAACCGAGCGAGCGCGAGACACCGCCGAAAGGTTCGCCGCCGGGCGTTCGCAGGACGATCGGGTCGTATTTTACCCCAAGCCAGCCGCCGTATTCCCCCGCCTGCAGAGTATTGTTATCGACCAGCGGATAGGGAATGCGAACGGCGGTCGGCACGCCGCGCGGCGCGGTACGGAATTTCGACACCATCGCCGCCAGCGACGGCCAGTCGTTCCGGTCGGGAGGGATGTTTCCCGCGCGAGGGGGCTTGTGGCCGGTGATGTTCCAGTACATGCCCCGGCCGTGCGCCGAATCGTCGTGACAGATCGAGCGGATGATCGCCAGCCGGCCGGTCTGGCGGGCCAAGAGGGGCAGGTGCTCGCCAATCTGAACGCCGGGGGTAGCCGTCTGGATCGGTGAAAACTCGCCGCGGGTCTCTTTGGGGGCCTGCGGTTTCAGGTCCCATGATTCGAGATGGCTCATCCCTCCCCAGCAGTAGATGATGATGCACGCTTTGGCCTTGCCGGCGGGGGCAACTCCCTGCTCGGCCGCCGAAGATCGCAATTGCAGGAAGGCCGGGAGCGAGAGCCCGGAAAATCCTGCCGCCGCCAGCAACCGGCGGCGCGAGAGTCGTTCCTGAAAAGGAAAAACCGTCATCAATTCTCCGGCGACAGTTTCAGGATCTTTTGACTCGCGTCTATCCGCGTCC
>JBLMWR010000706.1:0-7586 GCA_050257335.1 Deltaproteobacteria bacterium
GACGGCCGGGTCGTCTGGCTCGACCCGGCGACCGGCGAGGCGACCCGCACCCTCGATCTGGGCCAGCAGCTCGGGTTCGGACCGCGAAAATGGCGCGAGACGATCGTCGTGGGAGCGCTCGACGGCTCGCTCGTCGTCGTGAGTGGTGCGCCTCCGGGCGGAGGAGGGAATTGAAAATTGCAAATTGAAAAATGCAATTTGAAAGGCGACTGCCGGCCGCGGGCGCGGCCTCCGGGCTGCGGGTGCGCATTTTTGCTCGCGGCGCTCTTCGTCGGTGGCGCGGCTGTCCCGGCGCAGGCCGACGAGCCCGAAGAAACCCCGACGGAAGAGCCCGCCGGGGACGACGAGCCGCCGCTGCCGACGATCGACAAGATGGAGCTTCCCTCGTTTCAGCGACTGATGAAAGGTCCGCCGGTTGACTGGATCGTGATGCACAGCAAAAAGGTGCTGGAAGTCGAGCCGCTCTACCCGCGGCCGGGGACGCTCGACGACATCGACCAGAAAATTCGCAAGGCGACCCGGAAAGTGGGGGATCCGCCGGAGAGCGAAACGGCCAAACGAAAGCGGCTGGCGCTCTCCTATCTCCCCATCACGCTGATGGAAGGCGAGGAGCGCGATTACAAGCTGCACATCAAATTCATCAAGGAGATCGTCTACTACGATGACCTGATGCTCAAGCGCGTCGATCAACTGCTCGACGACCGAAAGGTCCGCCAGGCATACGAGCTGCTGACGGCGCTCGAAGAGCGGCAGGAATCGTGGCCCGGCGTCGTCCCCCGAAAGGAGCGCCTGCTTTTCGTCGAGGCCGCGGTGCGCCTCGATGAGCGCCAGCCTCAGCACGCCCTGGCCCTCCTCGAAGCGCTCCACGAACGGAACCGGGAATACGCCGGGCTGGAAGCCGAATTCGGCACGGTCGGCGACCGGCTGATCTCGGCCGCCCTCGAGAGCGACGATCCGCGCGCCGCGCGGTATTTTTTGCGACGCATCGCCCGCCGCTTCCCGAATCACAAGGTCGTCAAAGATGGGACGGCCCGGATGATGCAATCGACGCGCGAGCTGCTCGCGCAGGCGGCGGCGGCCGAACGCGCCGGACAGGTCGAGGTGGCCCTCGACGCTGCCGAACGGGCTGCGCGCGTCTGGCCCGAGCTTCCCGAGGTGCTCCCCGTCTACAACCGCCTCGCCGGCCGTTTTCAGAGACTGCGGGCAGGAGTCGTCGATCTCCCCGGCGCCGCGCCGGAACGGGCTCCGGTGCTGCTGGCCTCCGCCGAGCGCCGCCGCCGCGGGTTGACCGAGACGCCGCTGTTCCAGCCGGCGCGGTTCGAGAAAGAAGCCCGGCTCGTCCGCTACGAAACGCGGTTCTTCAACGAATGGGAGCCCACCGAACTGGGGCACAGCGTCCTGTTTCGCCTCCGCCCGTGGCGCGCCGCGGGCGAATCGCTGTCGCTGGTCACCGCGGCCAGCCTCGCCGGGACGCTCGGCCGGCGGCTCGACCCGCGCGGCGCCTGGTACGACGCGCGCTTCGCGGCGGCCGTCGAGTCGCTCGAGGTCCGGTCTCCCTTCGAAATGCTCGTTCGCTTCCGCCAGGTCCCGCTGCGTCCCGAGGCCCTGTTTGCGTTTGTCCCCCCTCCTGCGAGCTCCGATGACCGCTCGGCTTTCGAAAGCGACGCGGACCCCGCGGCAAGCCATGCCGGCGCACCCCCGGACACCTGGCCCTTCGAACTGCAATCCGTCGATGACCGCCGCGCCGTCTACCGCCGCACGACCCCCGAGCCCGAAAGCTCGGCCGACCGGCATGTCGCCGAGGTCGTCGAGGTCGGCTATGAATCGCACGAAAAAGTGATCCAGGGCCTGCTGCGGGGCGAGGTTTCGTTCGTGCCGCGCGTCCCCGCCTCGGCCGTCCGCAGCCTTTCCGACCGGTCGGAGTTCTTCAGCCAGAGATACGCGCTGCCGACGACGCACGTCCTGCAGTTCAATCCGCACTGCCGGGCCCTCTCGGCTCGTACGGTGCGCCGCGCGCTCGTCTACGCACTCGACCGGCGGAGGATCCTGGAAGAGGTTTTTCTGCACGAGGCGGCGGGAAGGCTGGGCCGGCAGACTTCGGCTCCCTGGCCAACCGCCAGCTACGCCTACAGCCGCCGCCGCGACGTCGAACCCCATAAATACGATCCGCCCCTCGCCTTTTCCCTGGCCAAAAGCGCCGAAAAGGAGATGGGCGGCAAGCTCCCCGTTCTCAAGTTGCTCTCCTCGGCCGAGCCCGAAGTTCAGGCGGCCGTCCGCCTCCTCGTCGAACAATGGCGCGCCGCCGGCATGGAGGTGCAGCCGGCCGTGGCTCCTGCGGCCGCATTACCCGAAGATGGCGCCGGCGACTGGGACATCCTCTACCGCACGGAAACCATCGCCGAACCCCTTGTCGAGCTCTGGCCGTTTCTCGCCCTGACCGCCTCCACCGAAACCAGCGCCCTGGGGCACCTCCCGACCTGGCTGCGGCAGGAACTGCTCGACCTCGATCGCGTCGGCGACTGGGAGAGGGCCGAGCGCCTGCTGCACCGGCTTCACAAGCAGTTCTGGGCCGAAGTGCACCTGATTCCGCTGTGGGAAATCGACGACGTAATGGTCTACCGCAAAAACATTCGCGGCGTTCCCGAGCGGCCGGCGGGTCCCTACCAGAGAATCGAACGGTGGAAGATCGAACCGTGGTATGCGAGGGAGTCGCCGCTGTGAATACACAGAACGAGCCCCCGTGTCGCCGGTGCCGGCTGCCGGACGGAACGGACAGGAAATTGACGGGTCGTTTCGGATCCCGGTTTTGTTCCGTTCCATTTGCGAGATCCGGCTCGACTCCTCCCGTCCGTTTTCTCACAAAAACGCTGGCCCATAAGCAAGTCAGGCGGGATCTGCCTCGCCGTCACCTTTTTTCTCTTCTGCTTGTCGGATGCCTCGCACTGCTGGCACCACGACCCGCACTGGCCGTCGCGGCCGATGCGCCCGCCCGACCGTCCTCGCCGGCCCACGACAATCGCTCCGAAACGCGCGTGCCGCAACCGCCCGGCGATGCATTGGAAAAGAAGCTGCCGGCCGAGATCGCCCCCGAGCCGTCGCGCCCGGCCCCGCCAGTTCCCATCGAGTTGCACCCCTACCACGTCCAGATCCAGGTCGGGTTCGAAAACGATCCGCAGTTCAGCGATGAATTCCGCCGGTCGGTTCTCGATGGCATCCGTGAGGGACTGGAGCGGTACGTCGGCGCATTCTGGCAGAGCACGATCGCCGAGGAGCAGGGGAGGATCTTCGCGGGACTCGCGGCGCTGCGGCGGCTGCGGGTCGATGCCCTTCCGAAAGACGCCCTTTCCGGCGAGATGCAGAAGGCTTACCTGCTCTCGGTGCAAACGTCCGGGCCGGGGTATCGCGTGGCGGGGCGCGAATGGGACGTCATCACGCACCAACTGGGCGAGCTCGCCTTCCGTTCGGTCCCCGAGAGGAGTGAAATCTCTGAAGCAGTGCTGGCGGTGTTGCGAGACGTTTTTCGCCCGTTGGCGGCGGTCGAAACGTCGAAATCGGGGACGGTGACGCTCCGGGCGCGGGGGGGCGAATTTCCCCCTCGCGATGCCGCTTGGCTGCCCCTGCAACCCGGTCGAACCTTTGAAGTCTACTACTGTTTCCTCAACAAGGACCGCGCCATCGAACGCGTTCAGCAGGTTCCCTTCACCTACCTGACGGCCGGAGAGGAGACCGGCCGGGGCGTCGCGGCAGGGGTCGTCGCCAGCGGCCTGCGCGCCCCACTCACTTCCCGCCGCCGCATCCAGGTCCTGGCGCTGGCGATCACCCGCCGCCATCGTGAAACGCAATTGACAATGATCACCCGACCTCCCGCGCGAAAGCCGCTGGGGGGAGTCGAAGTCGAGATTTCCCGGGACCCCGCCTTCCCCGAAGAGGCCGGGAAGAAGGCTGCCGAAGTCCATGGTAAGCTGGACGGCAAGTTGCAGGAACCACAGCCGGAAACGGAGCGTCAGGAGAAGGAGGACGAGCAGCCGCCGCTCCAGCCGGAAAAGCTCCCGCGGCTCGTCGCTGACCGCAGCGGCATGGTCAAGCTGAGTTCCGGCCTCTCGCCGATTGGCCTGCCACTGTGGCTGTTCGTCAAGAGCGGCCAGGCCCTCCTGGCCCGGGTCCCGATCGTTCCCGGTGCACAAAGCGCCGCGGTGCTCGAACTCCCCGATGACACGCTCCGCCTGGAAATCGAGGGGAGCATCTCCACGCTGCAGGCCGAGCTCGTCGATGCGGTCGCCCGCCGCGCCGTGCTGATGTCGCTGGCCCGGGCCCGCGCCAAAGCCGGCCAGTGGGAGGCCATGATCGAGGCGCTCAAGCAACTCGACGACATGCCCCGGGCGGCCAGCTTCGCCGTCAACATCAACGCCATCCGCCAGCCGGCCCTGAAGGCCGCCCGCGCCCGGCGCGACCGCACGACCGAAGAGCGCGTCACGAAGCTGTGCGACGAGACTCTGGAGCTGGTGACCAATTACCTCGACGAAGAGAAGCTCAAGGAGTTGAAGGAAGAATTGAACGAAATGCGGCAGATTGCCGCTGACGAAGCCGCCGCCGAGGCCCAGGCCAAAGCCGGCGGCGAGCGGCCCGCCGCCCCGAGCCCGGCCGGGGGGGCGAAAAAAAAGAAAAAGAAAGCCGTTCCCGCTCCAGCCGCCCCCGCCAGCCCGAAGCCGCCTCCGGGGTTCTGACGGGAGCCTCCCCTCGGTTTTGCGGTCGTCCCCTTTTCGTTTGACGACGTGCGGGACCCCCGTTATCATCTCTACATGTGTAGAGACCGTTCGATTGGTGTGACAATTGGCGGTCGACGCCGGAACAGATCGAATCGGAGAACTTCATGAGCAGGGAATTGCCCGACCTGGCCAAATCCGAATGGTCGCTGATGGAAGCCCTGTGGAAGCGCGGCCAGGCCACCGCCAGCGCTCTCCAGGCCGATCTGCGATCGTCCCAGGGGTGGGCCTACAGCACCGTCAAGACGATGCTCGACCGGCTCGTTGAAAAAGGTTACGTGAAATCGCGGCGCGTTGGGAACGTCTACGAGTATTCTCCCCGCATCCGCCGCGGGGCCGCCGTCGCCCGCACCATCGACGACCTCGCCGACCGCGTGCTCGCCGGCTCGATCTCGCCGCTCATTCACCGGCTGGTGGAAAGCCGCCGGCTCAACGACGAGGAAATCCGCGAATTGCGGCGGATGCTCGACGGGTATCCGCTCGCCTCCCCGAAGGAGCCTCGCGAATGAACGCCCTGGAGTCGCTCGACCGCGTCTCGCGGCTGTGGGGCGACTGGATGCTGCACATGGCCTGGCAGGTGGCGCTGCTCGTGCTGATCCTCGCCGCGCTCACCCGCATCTGGCGGCGGAAATCTGCCGTCCTCCTGCATACGCTGTGGCTCCTGGTCCTGGTGCGGCTGGTCCTGCCGCCGTCGTTCGCCTTTCCCACCGGCTGGGCCTTCTGGCTGCTTCCGGCGGCGGGCGAATCCCGCCCGCTTCCCGGCGAAGCGCCGCGACGCATCACGCCCACGAAATCGCCCGTAATGCCGCGGGACGCCGCGTCGACCATTCCCTCCGGCGCCGCGACGCCCGCATCCCGCGAAACCGAAGCGGCTTCCCATGCCGCCGACCCTTCCGATCGTGCGGCGCCGCTCGTCGCGGAAAAGGATTCTGCGGCAGAGCCGCAGCCGTCGCCCGAGGCGGCCGCGCCCGCCGAGCCAGCGCTTGCCGCCCCGCCGCGCGCCGTCCGTTCGTGGTCGTCGCCCCTGCTTCTGGCGTGGGGAGGCGTAGCCGGAACCCTGCTGGGGCTGCTCTTCTGGGGAAGCGTTCGCGTGAGGCGGTGGGTCCGTGAGGCCGAGCCCATCGACGACCCCGAGCTGTATTCGCTGCTGGAAGACTGCCGCGAGCGACTCATGATTCGGCGACTGGTCGAGCTGCGGAATTCGGAAGCCTGCACGACGCCGGTGGTGGTGGGGTTCCGCCGGCCGGTCATTCTGCTCCCCAAAGAAGTGCTCGTGCGGCTGAACGCCGCCGAACTGCGGGCCGTGCTCATGCACGAGCTCAATCACATCGCCCGCGGCGACGCGATCGTCAACTTGCTACAAGGGGTCCTCGGGGCGCTCTATTTCTTTCATCCGCTGGTGTGGTGGGCCAGCGCCGCGCTGCGGCGCTTGCGCGAAGAGGCCTGCGACGAGCTGACGGTCGCAGCCCTCGACGGCGAGCGCCGCACGTACGGCGAAGCGCTGATCAAAGTCACCGAGATCTTCGGCTACGCCTCGCCTCCCCTGGCGATCGGCATACTGGAATCGAACAGCCCCGCCCGGTCGCGCCTGGGGCGGATTCTCGATCCGCACCTCCCCCAGGGCGCAACGCTCTCGTGGCGGACCGCGGCGGCCGTTCTGCTGCTGGCAGCCGTGCTGCTCCCGGGCGCCGGAGGCCGGACGAGCGCTTCGCCGGGCCGGTCCGACGTCGCGCGGCAATCGGAAAGCGGCGATCAGGCGAACAAAGACGGGGTGAGCCAGCCCGCGGCGAATGTTGCAGCCGTTGCCGTTCTCCCGGGCTCACCGCCGGCCGCCCCTCCGCTCGAGGGCAAGTCCCCCCTGCGGTACCGCTGGCAGGCCGGCAAGTCCTACGCTTACACCGTTGTGATCGAGGCTGACGAGGGGGAGACGATCGAACTCTATTCCGGCACCCCCGTCTACGTCGTGCGCTCGACCGGCGCAGAGGGAACCGAGCTGGTCTTCAGCGGCCGTCTCATGCCGTCACAGAAGTTCAAACCCGGTCAGGGGATTCCGTTCGGCCGCCCCCCGCGGTTTCGCAGTCCGTTTTCTTCGAATTTCAGCGGCATGGGAATTCAGAGATTTCCAGCGGTCGAGCACGTGCTGCACGTCGACAACCGCGGCCGCGTCGAGAGCCTGCAGGGGGAGTCGCAACTGCCTTACGTACTCGGCAACCTCTCGCAGCTCGTCCTCGTCCCGTTTCCGGATGAGGAGCAGTCCCGCTGGGAGGAATCCGAAAAGACGACGATTACGCTCAGGTCCGGCGACGAACGTTTTCCCTTTCCGCGGTCCCCGTTCAACCCGTTCGCCAACCGCGAAGAAGGGGAGCGCCTCGAAGCCCGCGAGCGGGCCGAATACGAGCGCGACGAACCTGTGGGAAATACCGTCGTCATTCGCAAAAAATACGAATTGAAGTCCACCCGAACTCACGACGGCCGGTCCCGCCTCGAGCTCGCCGGCGACGCCCGGATCACCTTCGATCCGGCTCTCGGGCTGCCGGTCTCGCTCAGCGGCCAGTTTCAAATCACCCACAACACCGAAAGCTCGTCGCAGCGGATTCCGATCACCGTCTCGGCCAGGTTGTTGAGCGAAGACGAGCGCGCGCGGCTCGAAGCCGAGGCGAAAGCGTCCGCCCGTCGCACGCCGCTCGACAACGCGGCGCTCGATGCGGCGCTCGTTGACTTGACTGCGGCCGATCCCTTCCGCGTCCAAAATGCCGCCGGCCGGCTCGAACGGGCCGAGCCGCAGGGGCGCCGGGACGAGGTGGCCCGTGCGCTCGAGCCGCT
>JBLMWR010000707.1:0-3741 GCA_050257335.1 Deltaproteobacteria bacterium
CATGATTCTACTTCCAGCGGATTGCCGCACAAATGAAAACCCCGCCAGATTTCTCCGGCGGGGTTCGCCGCGTCCGGGCTACGACTCGACCGTCGCCATCACGCGATCAAACAACTCCCAAATCGACCACGGATGACTTGCCACGCCCGCGGCCGTTGCCGGCGCGCTGGCACTTTCGCGCACTGGGACGGCAGTGTACTATCGGGACTTCACTCATCAAGACGACGCGCAACAGGAGACCAGAACGTGCGATTGGCGACGATTTCGACGGCGGGCGGCGACCGCGTGGTCGCGGTCCGGGATGGCAAATACATCGACCTGAGCCAGGCCGATCCGCAGATTCCCCGGTCGCTCAAAGACCTCCTGGCGCGCGAAACAGGCCTCGCGCAGGCCCGGGCTGCCGCCGAGCGGGGACTGGCCGCGGCCATGTTCGTCTCCGGGCGGCTGCTGGCCCCCGTCCCGTCGCCGGGGAAGGTGATCTGCATCGGCCTCAACTACCGCGACCACGCCGCGGAAAGCGGCATGGCGCCTCCTCCGGAGCCGGTCGTCTTCAGCAAATTCTCGCAGAGCGTGATCGGTCCCGACGAACCGGTCCGCCTGCCGGCCGTCTGCCGCGAGGTCGATTACGAGGCCGAGCTGGTCGTCGTGATCGGGAAGCGCGGCAAGCACATTCCCCGCAGCGAAGCCCTGAAGCACGTCGCCGGTTACACCAACGGCAACGACGTTTCGTCCCGCGACTGGCAGCTCAACAAGCCGGGCAAACAGTGGCTGCTGGGGAAAACGCCCGACACGTTCGCCCCCACCGGTCCGTGGCTCGTGACCGCGGACGAAGCTCCCGATTCGCGGAACCTGTCGATCGCGCTGCGGCTCAACGGCCAGACGATGCAGAATTCGAACACGCGCGAACTGATCTTCGGCGTGGATGAGCTGATCGCCTACATTTCGCAGCTTGCAGCGCTCGAACCGGGCGACCTGATCTTCACCGGCACGCCGCCCGGCGTCGGCATGGCCCGCAAACCGCCCGTCTGGCTGAAACCCGGCGACGTCTGCGAGGTTGAGATCGCGGGGTTGGGCGTGCTGCGCAATCCGATCGTGGCGGACGAGTCGCCGTAATGCGGCGCGGAGCATCCGCAGGATGGAGTTTCGTTGAAACGCGCAGGTTGGAAACCTGCCCCACGGCGCGGTCCTTCCGCGTTTACGGCTGCTCGCGAACCTGCGGCTGACGGGGGGGAGGCTCTTCGTGAGAGAGGCTGCTGACGACCGGGGCACTGCGGAATCCGGCGGAGCGATCGTGGTCGTAGAGCGCGGCACGCAGCGCCAGCAGTTGTGGATCGGAGGGAGCCAGACGCAGGGCCTGGGTCACCGCGGCCTGTGCTCCGCGCGTATCCCCGGCGCGGCGGCAAGTCTCGGCAAGCTCGTACCAGTCGCGAGACGTGCTGCGCCGGCCGGCAATTCCCGCCTCCAGCGCCCGGGCCGCATCCGACCAGCGTTCGTCGCGGGCATAACATCGTCCCAGAAGCCACTGGGCCTGGCTCCGCCGGGGATCTGCCGCCTCGGCAGTTTCGATGATCGACCGCAAGAGCGGCGCCGCCAGCCGGGAATCGCCATGCTCGCAATGCAGTTCGGCGATCAGCATCTTGGCCTCGACGTGGTCGGGCTCGAACGCGAGGACCCGGTAATAATCCTGCAGCGCGCCGTCGTCGTGTCGCCGGGCGCGGGCGATCTTGCCGCGCAACAGGAGCCCCCGCGACTGCCGCGGATCGAGCTCGAGCGCGGTTTCAAGAAGATCCTCAGCTTCGTTCAGATTGTGCTGCAGAAAGAGGGCCTCGGCCAGGCCGACGTAGGCGCGCGGATCGTCGGGGTTCTGGTGAATCAGTTGCCGGAGGTTTGCCGCAGCCGCCTCGCTGTTGCCGTGCTCCAGCAGGAGCTCCGACAATTCCAGCCGCGTTTCCCCATCGCCGGGATTGCGATCGACGGCGGCGGTCAGCAGCGTTTCCGCCGATTGCAGGTCGCCGCGGTCGCGCGCCTGCCGCGCCTGCTCGGAGAGGCGCTCCGCCGTCTCCGATCGGGCGGTCGCCGCCGGCCGGCGGGCGGCACATCCGGCAAGCAGGAAACACGCGGCCAGCGCGAGCCACCGCAGCCCGTGGCAGCTTGCGCCGCGGGCCCGGGCAGGGGGGAGACACAGGAGCCGGCAACTGAAAGGGACCACGCAACCCCCGCGCGGTCGGCCGCGCAGCGACGATGGATTGCCCCCCTCACAATGTCTGGAAGAATGCCCGCGAAATGCGGTCCGGATCGTAGCCGAACGCTTCGTTTTCGGAAAGGGGAGTTGCGCCGGGCGTTGCGGGCCGGGGAAAGCCCGCCCTGCGGACACCCTCGAGCCGAACGCAGATGGCGGCCTACTCTTCCGCACAAAAGCGATAGTAGATTTCGCTCGCCTGGCGCAGCTCGTTTACGTCGATCCACTCGTCGACGGTGTGGGCCTGGTTGATGGAACCGGGGCCGAACACGATCGCCGGTACCCCCGTCGCCGCAATCCGCGAGGCGTTGGTGCCGTACCATGCTCCCTCTTTCCGGCGCGGCCCGGCGACCGCCGCGATCTGCGTCAGGAGCCGGTCGGCCCACGAACCGTTGTTCTTGTCTGACAGCGTGGCTCCGTCGAGCCACGGGGGGAGCATTTCGAAATCGACGTCCAGCCGTTCGCGAAGGTATCTCGTCACATGCGGAATGACGCTCTCCGGATCTTCGCCCGGAATGACGCGGCGATCGATCTCGACCAGGCATTCGTCGGGAACCGTATTGACGCTGATCCCCCCCGCAATCCGCCCCACCCACATCGTGGGAGGGCCGCACAGGGGATGGGCGGGAACCATCCGCGGCAATTCATCGGCGTAACGCTCGAGGCAGAGCAGCACCTGAGCCATCCTGTAAATGGCGTTGATCCCTTCCTGCGGTCGCGAGCTGTGGCAAGCCCGCCCCTTTGTCCGCAGCTTCCAGCGCACGGCTCCCCGGTGGGCGATGATCACGTTCAGGTCCGTCGGTTCGGCGATGACGGCGACCGTGGGAGCGGCCGAGAGCAGCGACCCCGATCGGGCCGGGTCGCTCCACAGCCGGGCCAGCGCCCGGGCTCCCTGCGCGGTCGACTCCTCGTCGCAGGTGCACGAAACAACGACGTTGGCGGCATGTTTCGGGCGCTCGGCGACGAGCCGGGCGAAGGCCCCGAGGATCGCCGCCATGCCCCCTTTGACATCACAGGCGCCGCGCCCATACAGCCGGCCTTCCCTGACGACCGGCCGGAAGGGATCGATCGTCATCCCCTCGACCGGGACGGTGTCCTGATGGGCGTCGAGCAGCACCGTGGTGGAAGCCCCGGGCCGGTCGAGCCGCGCGATGACGTTGGCCCGTCCCGGCATTACCTCGATCTTCTGGCATTCGACGCCGAGTCGGTTAAAAAAGTTTTCGAGGTGTCCGCTCAGGCGCGTTTCCAGGTATTCGGGACCCTCCACGTCGCGCCCCATGGGGTTGACGCTGGGAATGGCTACCAGATCTTTCAGAATCTCGAGGGGGTCCATCGGCGGCTCCTCAATCTCTTTCCTCTCGGACGGGCTGAGAAGCCCGTCCGTCCTTCAAAAACAGCGATTATCCATACGGCGACGGGATTTATACAAGCGTGCTGGCCAAATGGGGCGGAAAGCGGTGTTGACGCGAAATGGGCGAAGGAGTAGTTTTCGCGTCGTTCTT
>JBLMWR010000708.1:0-5986 GCA_050257335.1 Deltaproteobacteria bacterium
CGACGACAGGGCCGACGACGCCGGCTCCTGAAACGTCTCAGTCCGCCGGGCCTCTTGCGGCTGTTGAAGATCGGCGGACTTTTCCGCCGGCAAAGTTGCCAGGGCCGCTCGGGGCTGGTCGGGGTCTTCGACGAGATCCAGCCCCCCATCTTCGAGCGCCAGGACCAGGTCATCCATCATCTGCGGGCTGCCCCCCTCGTCGGGCAAGTACGCGTTGACCTGCTGGAACGTGACGAACCCGCGCCGAGCCCCCTGGCCGGTGAGAATGGTTAACGGGTCTCGATCGCAATGCACGAAAACAACCCCTGTTTTCAACAAGTGGATTAACGACCCGCGCCCACCCCGGAATTGGGAATCCCGGTAAACAAAAGAAGCCCCAAGTCTTTTCGGCCTGGGGCTTCGAGGGCCAGTACGAGTCAGCACTTCTTTTTAATTCTTCGCGGACCAGGCGACGGAATCAAGGCCAATCGGGGACAACCGGAAGAATTCGGCCAAAACCTCGACGTGGACAAAGCGATCTGCTCTTTCGCCAGCGTGGCTCGTTCCTCAGCACGTATCGACTTCGTCATGCACGACGAGTATTGCGGGGTTGCCGTTGTTCATAAACCTGTTTCCTTCCTCTCCCGATGCGTCATCAGACGCACGGTGAAGGTGCTCCCCCGTCCCGCTTCGCTGGCCGCGCGCAAACTCCCCTTGTTCTTGTCGAGGATGGCCCGCGACAGAGCAAGCCCCAACCCCAGTCCGCGGGCTTTGGTCGAGTACAACGGTTCCATAATGTGGCTCAGGTTCTCGGGGTCGATGCCAACCCCGCTATCCTCGACGGAAATGTCGATCGAATCTTCGACTTCATGAGCGCGCATGGAGAGCTGACCGCCGCCCGGCATGGCGTCGCGCGCGTTGCGAATCAGGTTGGCGAACACGATCCGAAGCTGGTCATGGTCGCCCAGGGCCTTCGGAAGGGTCGCTGGAAACTCCATCTTTACAACGATCCTGTCGCCGACCGGGTTGACCTCCAGGGCCTCCTTCACACACTGTTCGGCCGTAAACGGAACGAGGTTCGGGGAAGGCATTTTGGCGAAATTGGAGAGGGTCGTGATGACGCCATTGGCGACGCCGACCTGCTGTTCGATCCGCCGCAGGTGCTCAACGGTTTTTTCGGGACTGGGGCTCCGCGCGTTGAGGAGATAATAGACCGACGTCTGCACGACGTTGAGGGGATTGCGCAGCTCGTGAGCCACGCCGCCGGCCACCTGCCCGATCGCCGCCAGCCGCTCGCTGCGCTGCTGCCGCGCCAGATGTTCGGTCTGGTAGGCGTCTTCGATTTCGGCCAGGTCCAGATCAATCAGCCGGTTCAACGACTTGATGGTCGCGGTCAGATCGTCGCGACTCCCCTGCCATCGCTGGCCGAGCGCCTGCACGAGACCGGCGCGCATGCGGGACAGGGCCACATTGGTGTAGACCTGATCCAGCCCGATCTCGACATGCCGCATCCCGACCCGCCAGCGCCGGATCACATAGTCGCGGTCGTAGGGGCCCGACAACAGCTCCTGCACCCACCTCAGCAGGCTTCCCTTGAGGCGCTCGATCTGCGCCTGACCGCCGGTGATCACCCGCCGCGCCTCGGGATGGCGATCGATCTCTGCATAGAAATCGTCAATCAGCGCCGACAGAACAGGCTGCAGGATGCCGGCGACCGCCCGAACGCGCTCGGCATCGGCATCGCTCCAGCCGACGTAGCTCTGTAACTCCCGATACCGGCGATGCAGGTCGCCCGGATTCATGGCTGTCCCTTTAGAAAATCGGCCCCGGGAGATCGAATTCGCCCGGATGCACCTGGAATCGTGTTACCCGAATGTTTCGGATTCTAAAAGCGCCGAAACGAAAGCTCAATCAAGTTCTCTGCTTCGCGCCCGGTAAAAAACGGAACGCGAGCCGGCGAACCACGCAGTCGGGTGCCGTCGCAAAACGGCTGACAGAGAACAGAACGGGAATTCAATTGACATTTCAATCCGCGTGCCCGACAATGACCCGCTGCAGGTTGCTCGTGTCGGGCAATTCTGATCGGGTTTTGAAAGCCCCACCGTGCGGAGATCGCACCGAGGGGCTTTATGTTTGCGCATGCCACAAACGCTCGCTTTTTTTAAAAGGAGTGGATCATGCTGAAAACCTGCCGTATCGGCCTGCCCGTCATCTGTCTGCTGGGAATGGGTCTGCTCGCCCTGAGCGTTTTAAGCGGCCGCGATGCCTTCTCATATCCTGATCCCGGGAAAGCGTCCGCAAAATGGGAGTACAGTACGGCCACCGTCGACTCCGCGTCACTCCAGGCCAAACTCGAGGAACTGGGCAATGACGGGTGGGAGGTCTTTTCGATTGAGCGTTCGCGGCAGTTCATCGAACAGGACCCCGCCAATAAAACCCGCCTGGTGGCCGACCAGTACCAGGTGACCGGCCGGCGGCAACGGTAGCCCCGCGCGGCGCATTCCGCCGTCGCCGTCTTGACTTTCGGCGATCGCGCCGATAACTTCACTGGAAGAGCGCTGGAGATCGGCGTCTCGATGGCCAGGGTTACGAAAGCCCCTGCCGGTGAACCCCACCGTCAGGGGCTTTTTTTGCGCGTTTGCACATCGTTTCGGCACGACTCCCATGAGCACTGAAGTGACCACCCGCTACCAGGAATTACAGCGCTACGTCGGCTGGACCGACGAGGACGCCCGGCGCGTGGCTTCGGTGGCGGGAATCATCCAGCCGTTTCTGCCGCCTCTGATCGAAGACTTTTACGACGAGATTCGCCGGCATCCCGACGCGCTGCGTGTCATCACGGGCGGCGAAGCGCAGATCACCCGCCTGAAACAGACGCTGCTCCGCTGGGTCACCGAGTTGTTTTCGGGCAAGTACGACGCCGAGTATGTCGCGCGCCGCTGGAAAGTCGGTTTTCGGCACGTGGAAATCGGGCTTAACCAGGTGTACACGAACGCGGCGCTGTCGCGCCTGCGGCGGGGGCTGCTTGCGGCGCTCGAAGTTTGCCTGGCGGATGACATACGACGCCTGTTGGCTGTGCGGCAGTCGCTGAACCTTCTCGTCGATCTCGACCTGGCCATCATCGAGGACGCCTACCAGGCCGAGTTCACGGCCCGGCAGCAGCGGATCGAGCGGCTGGCGACGATCGGGCAGGTCGCCGGCGGCGTGGCGCACGAGCTGCGCAATCCGCTGAATGTCATCAAGACCTCGGTGTATTACCTCGTGAACGCCAGGCATGCGAGCCCCGAAAAAGTCGCCGACCACCTGCAGCGCATCGGACGGCAGGTGGACCTCGCCGAAAGCGTGATTTCGGCATTGTCGGATTTCGCCAAGTTGCCCGTTCCCGAGCTGCAACCGGTGACGGTCGCGGAATGCGTGCAGGAATCGCTGAAGGGAGAAACGCTGCCCGCCGACGTGACGGTGACGATTGACTGCCCGGAATCGCTCCCGAAGGTGCTGATCGATCTCAAGCAGGTGCGGATCGCGCTGGGAAACCTGATTCGGAACGCCCGCGACGCCATGCACGGAGGAGGCCGCCTGAGCATCACCGCCACGGCCCGCGATCACGACGTGGAATTGGCCGTCGCCGACACCGGCGCCGGAATTCCACCGGAGAATCTGCGGCAGATCATGGAACCTTTTTTCTCGACGAAAGCCCGTGGGATCGGGCTCGGACTTGCATTGGCGCGGGCTATTCTGGATAAGAATAAGGGGGCCTTGCGGGTCACCAGCGAAGTCGGGCACGGGAGCACGTTTTTCGTCCGCCTGACTTCGGCCGCCCATGGCGAACGAGAGGAAAGCTCAGACACGAGACCGTAATGCATTCACCCGATCCATCCATTCTCGTTGTTGACGACGACCGCGACACCTGCCGGAACCTGTCGGATATCCTCACCGACCTGGGGTACGCCGTGCAGACCGCGTACGACGGCCAGAGCGCTCTCGACCTCGTGAAACGGACAACCTTCGACGTCGCCCTGCTCGACTTCAAAATGCCGGGCATGAACGGGCTGGCGCTGTATCGCGAAATCAAGCGCCTCAGTCCCGCGACGGTGGCGATCATGATTTCGGCTTACATGAGCGGAATGAGCAGCGAAGAGGCGCGCCGGGCGGGGACATGGAAAGTGCTTTCCAAACCGGTGGATATCGGGCAGGTGCTGCCGCTCGTGGATGAGGCGCTCCACCAGCCGCTGGTGCTGCTGGTAGATGATGATCGCGAGCTGTGCGCCAGCCTGTGGGACGTGCTGCACGAACGCGGCTACCGGGTCAGCCTGGCGCACACCGTGCCGATGGCCAGAGACCTGGTGGCGCAGCGGAAATTCAACGTCGTGCTGCTCGATCTGAAGCTTCCGGAAGGCACGGGGCGGGACGTCCTGGCGGCGGTGCACGAAGCCAATCCCGAGGCGCGGACGGTCATCATCACGGGCCATCGCCGGGAACTGGAAACGTTGATCGACGACGTGCTCGCCGACGGCGCCGATGCCATCTGTTACAAGCCGTTCGACCTGCGGCAATTGCTCGGAACGCTCGACCAGTTGTCCCAAAACGAGCAGGAGAGGTCGTAAGGCCCGGACAGCCTCGCCATGATGACCGGAGCGGTTCCGAACGTAGTACTGATTGTCGAAGACGACGCCGACGCGCGCGCCAATCTGAGCGACATCCTGGAACTGGACGGGTACACTGCGCGCACGACCGGCACGTTCGCCGAAGCCATGGCGCGCACCGACTGGGACGACTTCCTGGCGATCATTCTCGACCGGCGGTTGCCGGACGGTACGGCCGACGAGTTTCTTCCCCGCCTGCGCCAGGCCGCCCCTGCCGTGCCTGTCATCGTCGTGACCGGGTTTGCCGACGTCGAGGGGACGATCGCGGCCCTTCGCCAGGGTGCCCAGGATTACATCGTCAAGCCGATCGACGCCGACACGTTTCGCGCGCGCCTCGCGCGGATTGCCGAGAACCGCCGTGACAAGGAGGCGCTGAAGAAGAGCGAAGCGGCGCTGGAAGTGGTCCTGGCGTCGGCCCCCTGCATGATCGTCATTCTGGACACGGGGGGGAAAATCCGCTATTTCAGCCCGTATGCCGAACAGTTGACCGGCTATTCGGCCAAAGACGTCCTGGGACAGAACTACCTGTCGCTCTTCATTGCTGACGGCGCCCTGCAGCAATCGATCCAAAAACAGTTGCAGCACAACCTGGAGGGAACGCCGACCCTGGGCTACGAGAATCCCATTTTGTGCCGGAACGGGACGTCGCGATCGATGGTGTGGAATGCCAGGCTGCTGAGCGATTACCTGGGGGAACCGGGGGTCCTGGCGGTCGGGCAGGACATTACGACCCTCAAGCAGGCGCAAGAACAGGTGCTGCAGTCGGAACGCCTGGCGGCCATCGGGCAGATGATGGCCGGCCTCGCCCACGAAAGCCGCAACGCCCTGCAGCGCAGCCAGGCGTGTCTGGAGATGCTGGGAATGGAAGTCCACGACCGTCCGCCGGCCCTCGACCTGGTGGCCCGCATCCAGAAGGCGCAGGACCATCTGCATCTGCTCTATGAGGAAGTCCGGGATTATGCCGCACCGATCCGGCTGCGGTGCGACGACCACGATTTGCGGGCGGTACTCGACGATACGTGGGAGAATCTGACGGCGCAGCGTGCCGGGCGCGATGCGCGGCTGGAATACCCCGACGGGGAGGGGCGTATGACCTGCCGCGTCGATCGCTTCGCCATCGAGCAGGTGTTCCGTAACGTGCTCGAGAATTCGCTGAGCGCCTGCGACGACCCGGTGCGAATCGCCGCCCGCTTCCGGGCCGCCCGGCTGGGGGATCGGCCGGCGATCGAGGTGTCGCTGGCCGACAACGGCCCCGGACTGGCGATGGAGGCGCGCGCCAGAATCTTCGAGCCGTTCTTTACCACAAAGACCCGCGGGACCGGGCTGGGAATGGCCATCTCCCGGCGAATCGTCGAGGCGCACGG
>JBLMWR010000709.1:0-4323 GCA_050257335.1 Deltaproteobacteria bacterium
CGAAGAGGTCCCCCTCGTCATCTATTGCGACTCCTGCCGGGCCGAACGGCCGGTGGAGTCGATGCAGGCGCTGTGCTGCCCGACTTGCGGCACGCCGTCGGCGCGGGTCGTAGGGGGGAACGAGCTGGAAATCACCGCCCTGGAGATCGTCGAATGAAACGCCCCACGCGGCTCGTGGAAGTCCGCACGAAGATCCTCAAAGAGAACGACGTCGTGGCCCGCACGCTGCGGCAGCGGTTCCACGAATCGGGGGTCTGCGTGGTGAGCCTCGTCTCGAGCCCCGGCGCGGGCAAGACGATGTTTCTCGAAGAGACGCTGCGGCGCCTCCGCGAAAAGTATCGCGTCGCGGCGCTCGTCGGCGACCTGGCGACCGAGAACGACGCCCGGCGCCTGGCTCGCGCCGAAGTGCCCGTCCGGCAGATCGTCACCGGGACGGTGTGCCACCTCGAAGCGGCAATGGTGCAGAGGGCGCTCACCGACTGGCCTGTCGGCGACCTCAGTTTTCTGTTCATCGAGAACGTCGGCAACCTCGTCTGTCCGGCGAGTTACGACCTGGGCGAAGATCTGCGGCTGGTGCTGTTTTCGGTGACCGAAGGGGAAGACAAGCCGCTGAAATATCCCACGATCTTCAACACGGCGGACCTGGCGGTGATCACGAAGATGGATCTGGCCGCCGCCGTCGAATTCGAGCTGGCGGCGGCCCGCGAGAGCATTCAATCCGTCCGCCCCGGCATGGAGACGCTGGAAGTCTCGGCGAAAACGGGGTGGGGCATGGACCAGTGGCTGGAGCGGCTGGAACGGCAGCGGCGCGAATCTCTGAAACCCTGACGTCTGCTTTCTTTTCGTGCTGCGAGGTTTTGCGATCTGGAAAAAGAAGGAAGACGAAGCGCGTCTCCATGGACTTGGCCGTCACTTCGAGCCGTCACTTCGAGCCTTCAGGTGAATCGAATTCTTTGCGCCTTTGCGTGATCGTTTCTCCGTCTCTTAACTCTGGCTTCGGCTGCGCGGTTTTCGTTCGGAAACTCGTTCGGCAAAGTGGGACCCCCAGGCCGTCGTCGCCAACTCGTGCAAAACTTTCTCCTGCCGCTCTTTTTCTTTCTGCTTCGCTCCCGGCTTCTCGAGCAGAGCCAGCAGATCCCTGGCGGCCGCGCCAAGCTGTTCGGCCTCGGTTCGCATGCCCCGCTTCTCGAACTGTCCCGCCAGAAACCCGGCTTCCAGCAGAAGCTTGACGCGGGCTACGGCTTCGGGCTGTGGTTCCCGCTCGGCGGCAAGGCCGGGATCGCGTTGCGCGCGGCGGCTGAGCGGCCGCAGCGCCGCCGCCGCTGTGGTCACGTAGACGCCGAACACGCCGAGCCGGCCGAACAGCCAGGCTTGCGGCACAGAGATCCCTCCGGCCCACAGGGTCTTGATTTTCAGCTTCCGGGCATGCGCGTCCACGTCCCGGATCTCATCAAGTGAAAGAATGCCGCGCACATCGTCCGGAAGCTCCTTCAACAGGTGCCGCCCGAGGGCCTTATTGGCCGTGTCGATCAGGACGACGCGGACGCGGAGATCGCGGACCATGTCGAGCCACTGCTTGATGCCTGCCGGCAGCGTCTGGCCGTAATAGACTTTCTGCATGGTGACCAGCGGATAATCGATGTAACAGACCGGGGCCGCACACCAATCCGTGATCCAGTACTGGATTCTCGCAATCACCTCTTTCTGCTGCTCGAAGGTCAGGGGCAGGAGGCCGTATTTTCCCAGATCCATCCCCATGTTGCGGGCCACCATCAGGCTGGCCCAGACGTGGCGCGCCGTCGTTTGCGGGTCGACGCGCTGTTTCGCCATCACATGAACGCGGTTGTCCGCGGCATGGCGCAGCAGCGATTCCAGTTCCGCCGGCTCGAACAGGGCCAGCAATCCGGAGAGCGAAATGACGTCGCCAGATACAGGGAGCGGGCGACCGTCGAGGGCGATTTCGTCAAGGCCGCAGCGGCGGGCGAGCGCGACCGCAGCCCGGGCCTGTTCCAGGCGCCCCTCGCCGTGCACGACGGCCGCGAGTCCCAGCCGGTGGACTCGGGGATCGCAGAACGCCCCGGAGGCGACGGCGGCGGCGACCTTTTTGAAGACGACCTCCCGCTCGTGCGGCGTCCCAACCTCGTCGAATTGCAGCAGGACCGTCAGGTGGCGCGGCCTTCCGCTGGGCGTTTTCCAGAAAGGCTCGAACAGTTTCTGGAGCTTGTGCCGGGCGGCGGCGATGTTTGCCGCGGAACCTTCCGATTTGATCTTCACGACCGGCGGGTCCGAAAAGTTGCGAAGATTCACGCGCGTGCCGACGTTGGTCGTGGAGAGGATCCGCCCCAGGCACGCCAGGCGGATGTCGCGGTATTCCTGCGGCCCGACCACGACCTCGCCGATGGCCCCGAGCCTCTCCGCGTCGTGCGCCACGCCCACGGTCAACGGCGCAGGAGGTCGCAGATGGCTGCATTTCGGGCTGGCCAGGGCGCCTTTGCGAATGGCGGCGGCGGCGCTCCCCTCGTCGCTGACCCCGAGCATCGGGCCGTAGATCAGGTGGTCGTACTGATCGACCGTGGCCAGCGACGGTTCCGCCTGCCCGCCCAGTTCGATGAGGGCCTGCCCGGCCAGTTCCCACAGTTTTTTGTACTCGGGCTCACCGCTCCGGGGCTCCGGATCGGTTCGATGACGATTCTCCTCGCGAAACAGCCACAGCACCCGCCGCCACGCGGCAAAGTACCCGCGGGCGTCGCGCCCCCCGGCGGCCTCGTCGATGCTCCGCCCCAGGCTCTTCAGCTCGCGCGCCAGCGATTTCATCAAGATTCTCCCGGCTGCAGAAATCGTCTCACTTGAAGCAGCAGGCACGCTCAGGACTAGAACGCCGCCGCCTTGCGGAACGCTTCCAGATCGCGACTGACCTCGGCCGCCTTGTTCCAGCGGTCGATTCGCCGGGTGAACATGTAATATTGAGGAGCGCTGCTCCAATCCATCGTTTCACAGGCTTCCAGAGACCGCACGGGATCGGCCCGGAGAAACAGCGGCTCGTGCGCGGGAGCGATGGCCCTGGGCATCGTATCCCAGAGCGCCGAATTGCTGGAAATGAAGCCGGCAAAGACGAGGGCGCAGAGCTGCGAGGGGTGCCCATAATCGCGCCGGCCGCGCGCCACGGCCGCCGGAAAGCTGTCTCCCAGGGCCGCGACCAGCGAGACGTAGGCTGTCAACACGGACGTCGCGATCCGGCTTCCGGGGCGGATGTCGCGCAGGGTGCACCAGTGTTCCCACACCTTCCCGCCGTCGGCGGGGCTGCTGACCGGCTGGTCGCAGTCCTGGCGGCGCCAGAGGTTGAACAGCGTCGGCGGATCCCAGACGCCGCGGGCCGAAGTCCGTCCTGTCGAGTTCCCCTCGATAAAACCGAGCAGGGTCGACCCCGCCAGCAGTTCCCGTCCTTCAGCCGAATCGATCGCCAGCGTGACCGGGCCGCTTGCGGACCGGTACGTCACGCTCGCGTAGTACTCGTCGCGAGCCGCGGAATGCGAGACTTCCAGCCACAGGGTCCGCCCGTCCGCCGTGCGGCGGACCCCTCCGGCTCCCGCGAGGTGACAACTGACGTGCCATGCTCCATTGTCAAAGTCCCCCGGATCCCCCGGCCCGATGGCGTCGCCGTTGATCCAAAGCCGGTCCAGCCAGAGTTTGCGGAGCGCCTCGACGTTGACGGCGCTGTTGAACAGGTCCCCCATGCCGTCAACCACAAACTGAAAACGACCACGTCGCGGAATTTCGCCGTCAGCCATGAAAGCACCTTATTTCTGAATGGGTTTGATGCCCGCGTCGTTATCCGGACGATGTCCCTTCGATCGCCCCTCCCTCGCCGTTCCGCTTGAGTTCCCACAGGAGCCAGTCGTCGTTACGCACGAAGCGCTTGAGTTTATTGTCCCACTTCTTCGGCAGCTCATTGTTGAGAGATTCCAGGAAGGGCAGCAGGGGATTCGTGATCGTGTAACCCTCCTCGTGGTCGTCGAGCCCAATTCGCTTCCAGCGGAACTCGTCACGATAGGGACCGAACCCGAAGCCGTCGAAAAACGATTCGCCCCCCACGAGCGGCATGTACCACAGGCTGGGAATGCCCCCGGGATTTTCGTGAACGCCGCTCTCGGCAATGAACTTCTCGAGCAGCGCGTCGCCGACCCGGTCGTTTTTGAGGTGCGCCTTCAGCCGGCCGAGCGACGGAAACGTCACGGGCGGACTCACAAACAGAACGGGCTTGCGCTGCGACCGGCACAGGGCGATTTCGTGCGGAGTGCCGACGCTGTAGATGTTGGTCGGGCA
>JBLMWR010000710.1:0-2945 GCA_050257335.1 Deltaproteobacteria bacterium
TGCACGACGACGGCGAGCAGGTCGTGATGCGCCGCGAAGAATTCGGCTTCGGAAATCTGGACCGGCTCGAAGTGTGGATCGTCGAGGGGACCGATGTGGTGAAGACCCTCGCGTGGATCCCCTACGAAGACGTGCCGGGGGCGCCGCGCGACGTCCTGTGGGCGGAATTCGTCGATGCCGACACGCTGGCCACGTGCAGCCGCGGCGGCCGCATTATCCTCTGGAAATTCCCCGACATCAAACCGCTGTGCATTCTCAACGTGGGGGCCGACGGGTTGTCGCCGGCGCTCAGTCCCGACCGGCGGCTCATCGCGTACTGCAGCGGGAAGGAAGTGGGGCTGTTCGACGTCCGGAAAAAGCAGGTGCTCGCCCAACAGGCGGTCCCCGAAAGCCTGGTCTGGCCCAGTCTGGCATTCAGCCCCTCGGGGAAGCAACTGGCTTGCGCCGCCCGCGACAGTCTCGTCGTCTGGGACGTCGCCTCCGGAAAACTGGAGCGGACGATCCCCGCGGCCGGCCTGTTCATTCATGGACCGGTCAATTTTCCCGCCGACGGCTTTGTCCTCGCCAACCACAAATACCTGATCGACCTCGAGAACCAGTTAAAACTGTGGACGTACGAAGGGGCGGAGGCGGTACGGTCGGCGGCGGGATGGACGATGTTCGGCGTGACCGACGGCGAAAAAAACCCCGGCGCGCTTGTCGTCGAACAGGTTCCGCATGGTGCGGCGACCGATCTGCTCAAGAAGGTGCTGACCGACCCGAGTCTGTTCGTACTGAAGGCGGGTACAACGGTGAAGATCAACGTCAGCGGCATTCGCGACGCCTCGCAGCAGGGACGCGTTCAGAATGGGCTCGCCAAGCGCCTGGAGACGATCGGCTGCAAGGCGGGACCGGCCGGCACGATCGAGCTGGTGGCGACCGTGGACGGACCGAAAGAACGGACGGTGTCGTATTTCGGTTCGGGGGATTTCAAGGTGCAGGAGTACTTCTCGAAAGTCCAGTTCGTGTACGAGGGAAAACCGGCCTGGGAGTCGTCGGTGACCAACGTTCCCGGCGTAATTTCCCTCAAGCGCGGGGAAAACATCGGGAGCGTGCTCAAGGCGAACGAGAAACCCAACTACGATTTCTTCGACCGCGTCGAGCTGCCCAAGTTCCTGCAGAAACCCCCCGAAGGTCAGGGCCCCGGTCGCTCGCTGACGCTGGGGCAGTCGCGCTTGACGACGGCGGGAATTCGGTGACGCCGCGGGGAAAGGGGTGCCTGGCACTTCGCAGGGCGGGCTTCCCCAGCCCGCCCGTGAACAAGGCATCGGACAAAATCAGCAAGGGAATTGCACAGCGACTCTTAGCCCGGACCCCTGCGCAACTTCGCTTCGACGGTGACGGGCGGGCTGGGGAAGCCCGCCCTACTTTTCCGCGGTCGAAAATTCGACGTCGACGTGCGTTTCCGAGATCGCCGGCAGGTGGCCGTCCTGCAGGACCCTGGCGCGGATGACGAGGGCCTGCAGGCCTGCCAGTCGCGGGCCTGCGGCCGGAGTCACGCGGAAATCGACCTCTTCCTGGCCCGGCAGCAGCGTGACCGGTTCGGCGGCAAAGAGACTCGCCTGGTCCTCCGAAAGGTTGAGATCGACTCGGGCAGGCTCGGGAAGTTTCGGCGAGCGCGTCAGCCGCAGGTGCACGTCGAACGGCTCTCCGGGACGAGCGACCAGATCGCGTGACGTGTGCGACAGCTTGAGGAGCGCGCCCTCCATCGACATGGTGATGAACCCGGTCATCTCCGCCACCAGGTGCCGGATCTTCCCCGAGGGATCGCGGACCTGCACGACGGCGATCATCCCCATCCGCGAGGTGCGCGAGGTCTCGAGCCACTCGGGCATGAAGCAGGGAAAGGTGGTTCGCTCGACCCCCGGTGGGACTTTGACCTCGCCGCCGGTAATCCCCTGCACCTGATACGACTGCTTTGCCGACTGCTTGAGGACGATTTCGCCAGTGAAGCCTTCCAACCGCTCGACGATCACGTCGGCGGGAAACGTGGTCCCGCGGTTGACTCGGCGTATCGTGTCCTGGTCGACCGGTCGTCCCTTGACGCGCGGGCGCATCATGCTGGTGACGAGAAGTTTGGGGACATCGTTTTCGTAGGGAGTGCGGGGGACGAGGCTGCCGGCAGCCGGACACATCGCCACGCGCGTCACGCTCGCCTCACCGATTCTGGCCGTGCCGGTCACGGTCACCAGCGCCGCCGAGGCGACCGCCTCGGGAGCAGCGACGAGGGGGATCGCCAGCTCGGCCTTGTCGGCGGGGATGACGAGCCCGGCGGGGACCGTTATGCCCGGCGGCAGTCCGGCGACAATCAATTCGATCGGCCCCTTGAAGCCCCCGATGCGCCGGGCCTTCACGACGACATCCAGCTTGCCCCCGATCAGCACGTTCAGGCGTTGCAGCATCTGCAACTGAAAATCGGCGGCAGGCTGGTGAATCTGCAGGCGATAGACGGCATCCCGCGAACCGCTTTTTCCCGAGCGATCGGAGACGACGACGCGAAACAGCCCATCCGCCGGGGCCGTGAAATCGAGCCCGGCGTCGGTCGTCCCCGGCAGGTCGTCGCTCTGGGCCAGTTCCCTGCCGTCCGGCCCCAGCACGGAGAATGCCGCATCCAGCGGCGAGCCGATGCGCCGCGCATCGAGGGCGATCGACCAAACTTCTCCTTTCTTCGCGGCGAACTCGTAGCGGTCGTCGCGGAACCGCCGGTCGAGAACGCCGGTCACGCCAGCGGGGAAGTTGAGTGCTCGCGGGGCATCGTCGGTTCGCGGCGGATCGGCCGATTCCGGGAGATCAGTGATCAGCAGCGTAAAAGCGGGGGCCGTTCCGAACGGGGTATCGAGGCGATAGTTGATCGCGGTCGCTGCGGCGTCAGCCGAAAACGTGACCGGCTTCGTCACCGATTCGAG
>JBLMWR010000711.1:0-4402 GCA_050257335.1 Deltaproteobacteria bacterium
TATGGCCTGGCCCGTTTCTCAGACTTGAACGTGTTTGTCGAGCACAAGCAGACCGAAGTCTGGAAGTCGGTACGAGGCGGTGATGACATCTTGGATAACGACCCGCAGCACGTGTACCGCCTGTTTTACGATCGGATCGTCGACGACTTCGTGGAAAACGAGCCTTGATGCCAGTCGTCAGCAGCTTCGCCGACATTTCGAAAAAGGCGAGTGGAAAGAGCGGTCGCCCACGACGAGATTCTCCCAGCGCTGCGGCGAACTCGCAGAAGCGCGGTTTGACAGAGGGCCATACGGCAGAAGTCTTGGAAGGAGGTGGGCATTGTGATGTGGTCCGCCTTTTCCCGCAGGACACCTCAGGCCGGCAATGGCAGGTCGCCAATCTCAGCCGAACGTATTCGAGACTGCGGGACGAGGCCGGTCTGCCGTAGAACCTGGTGGGTAGACAAAAGGGCGAAGAATTCCAATTCAACCTGACAGTGCAGCGTGGCAGACCGCACGCGGGCGTGGGCAAGTCCTGGGGACCTGGATTTTCGTCGGACTCGTCAAGCGCGACACGTTTCCTCCGATGTGCGACTGAGGGTAGTATAATCGCCGCTGATGCGACGGTTTGCGTGAAATCCGGGGGGGCGCAAAAATACTGCACCGGCGCACCGAACCCTTGAATGGAGGGACCCTGCAGATGGACCGGCGAGATTTCCTGCGAGCGGGATTGCTTCTGCCAATGAGTGGTGCCGCGTCAATCGCCGGCACCGAGTCCGACGCTCAACCGCTGCCCGGCACGCCGTTTCGCGGAGAACGGGGCAAGCTGAAGATCGAGCGCGTGCGCATGGTCAGCCCCAAACCCAAACGGCCACTCCCCGCGTATCAGCCCGCGCCGGGCGCCTGGTCGACAAGAGAGGTGGAAGTCGCCAGCCCCATGTCGATCTATCCGAAATACAAGGCGCAGCGATCGTTGTTCATGGCGGACGATCTCGGACTGCCCGCGGTCGAAATCACCACCGACAAGGGCGTTTCGGGCATTGGTTACGGAGGGCCCGGCGCCGGGTTCGTCATCGAGAAACATTTGACCAAATTGCTCCTGGGCGAAGACCCGTTCAACGTCGAACAGTTGTGGGACATCATGTGGCGTTCGACTCTGTACTACGGTCGAAAAGGAATGGCCGTACACGCCATCAGTGCAATCGACAACGCGCTCTGGGACCTGGCCGGCAAAGCCCTCGGTGTGCCAGTCTACAAACTGCTGGGAGGTGAGACCAGGACCCGCATCCCGGCTTACTGTACCGGGAACGACATCGAGCAGCATGTCGAGTTCGGATTCAAGAAGCTCAAGCTGGCAGTGCCGTACGGACCTGCCGACGGACGCGATGGGATGAGAAAGAACGTGGACCTGGTAAAACGGGCACGTGAACTTCTGGGGCCCGACGGCGAGATCATGCTCGACTGCTGGATGGCGTTGACCGAGCGCTACACGCTCGAATTTGCCGAGCAGCTCGAACCGTACCGCGTGTATTGGATGGAAGAATGCCTGCCCCCCGATGACTACGCAGGGATGCGGCGTCTGAACGCTGCGATCAGGTCGACTCGGATGGCCACGGGAGAGCATGAGTACACGCGTTATGGATTCCGCCTGCTGCTGGAGCACGATGCGGCAGACATCTGGCAACCCGATATGACCTGGTGTGGGGGACTGACCGAGTTGCGCCGCATCGCCGCTTTGGCTGCCGCCAGCGACATTCCCGTCATCCCCCACGGCGGTTGGCAGGGCGGTGCTCAGCACTTTATTCTGGCGACCACGAACAGTCCCTGGTGCGAGATGTTCATCCCCCCTCCCGGTGGTCCGCCCGAGGTCTACCGCCGTTTCGAAGAAGACAACGGCATCACCCGCGGCCCTGAAGGGATCTATGTGCGCCCCTCGGATCGACCGGGGTTTGGGTTTGAATTGGTCACGAACTGAGCAGTTCGAGACCGCCGAACGGCGATTTGCGAAACCAGTCGCAAGCTGCTCGACGCCCGAACGCAGCCGCTTCTCGATCCGGTTCCCGCGGCCGCTGTGGATCGGGGTGGCGAGCGTGGATGAGATTGGAAAGGATGTGAGCCGATGAACGAAGACCATCGAACCGAAGAGATTCGGAGGTATTCCATCCAAATTGGCGAGACCGGCCAACGGTTGGTGGATTTCATCAAGGCGGTTCACCCACGGTTCAAGTGGGGCGACGACGACCCGTTGGAACTGGTCAATTACGCCATGAGGCCAGCCGATCTGACCTGCGACGTGATCGAACTCCCGGACGACGGGCCGACGGAACCACCAAGGTTTCGGGTGATTGGCTGAGGGTGAAATATCGACATGTCCACGGCACTGGTTGCAGGCGTCGCCATCGGTCTGTCCGTCGACGATGCGGTCCATTGCCTGCTCCGTTGGAAGCAGGAATTGCGAGCCGGCCGACCCGCCCGCGAGGCACTCACAGTCGCGTACGCCGGGCCCGGGCCCGGCGTCGTGCTGTCGAGTTCTGCGGTCAGCCCGGGGTTCCTGGCGATGCTGTTCAGTGAGTTCGTCCCGATGTCGAGCTTTGGTTGGCTGGTCGCGGTCGCCACAGCCGGCGGCAGCCTGGGCAACCTCGTCGTCATTCCCGCCGTTCTCTCGCTGACCGTTCGCGAAAATGTCTCCGCAGGCCCCGCCCGGCAGGCGGGACCTGGGCCACGACGTCACGCTCCGACGGAACGTTGAGGCCGCCCTTCCGTTTGTAGACAAGAGTTTTGCCGATCAGCCATAAAGCTCATTGCCGAACAGTTTGCTGCGGTGAACAGGACGATCGCCAAGAGCCACGCTCGTCCAGATTTCCAGTTGGCTACGGCTCAGTGAGGTTGGGCGCCCAGAGGCCGGGTTGGATTGCGGGCGTTTCGCCGGACAGCGGGAACGTCGTCTTCGCGGCGGCGCGGATCTGTTTCGAAAGATCCTCGACGGTCTTCGCGTGATCGGGGTTAGCAGCAAGATTGGTCAATTCGCGCGGGTCGGCGTCGTGGTCGTAGAGTTCGCGGCCTTGCTTCCCTTCGTCCCATTCGGTGTAACGCCAACGGGGCGTGCGCAGGCTGTAACCGAAGAAGCGTTTGCCGTTGGAGGTGACGTCGCTGGTGACGGTGGCTCGCGCGCTGCCGCCGCCGCGGCTGACTTGGGTCAAGGCCCAGCCCCGGCCGGCAACGGTCGAATCCTTCAGCATCGGCACGAGGCTCTGGCCCTGCACGTTGGCGGGGGCTTTCACGCCGCACAATTCCGCGAGCGTCGGGAACAAGTCGATCTGCGACACCGGCGACCTCGCCGCGACGCCTTTTGCCGCGACTCCGGGAGCCGCGATCAGCAGCGGCACGCGGGCGCTTTCCTCGAACAGGCTCATCTTCTGCCACAGGCCATGCTCGCCCATGTGGTAGCCGTGGTCGCTGGTGAAGACGACGATCGTGTCGTCGGCCAGCCCCAGCCGGTCGAGCGCCGCGAGGACGCGGCCGACCTGCGCGTCCATGAAACTGATGCTTGCGTAGTACGCCTGCACGCACTGGCGTCGCAGGTCGTCGGTGAGCTTGTCCTGTTCCTTCTTATAGCTCCCCAGGGCGGCAGGCGGGAGGTCGGCCTGGTCCTCCTTCACCCCCTGCACCACCGGCATTGCCTTTTCGGGATACCAGTCGAAGTACGGGTGCTTTGGCGAGACGTACGGCGTGTGCGGACGGAAGAAGCCGACCGCCAGAAAGAATGGCCGGTCCCTCCGCTTCGCGCAGCGTTCCAAGACCCATTCGGCGTCTTCGGCCATGAGGCCGTCGGTGTGATGCGGGTCGCTCTTCGGCGAGGCATACCAGCTCAGCGTCCCGCCGAACTGCCCGGGGGTCAGCGTGAAGATGTGCGGTTCCTCCTCCAGCCGATCGACGCCCGCGGGATTCAGTTCCAGCTCCCAGGAGCCCGGATCGTCGTGCCCGTTCGTCCCGATCGACCTCGGCACGTTGTAGTGATACAGCTTCCCGATCCGTGCGGCGAAGTAACCCGCGTTGCGAAACGCCTGCGGCATGCTGATCTGCGACGGGATCGTCTGCCGGAAGATTTGCGCATTGGCGAGGATGCCGGTGCTGTTGGGATACAGTCCAGTCAACAGCGAATTTCGGCTCGGCCCGCACAACGGAAACGAGCAGTACGCGCGGTCGAATCGGACTCCGCGAGCCGCCAGCCTGTCGATGTTCGGCGTCCTGGCTCGCGCGTCGCCGTAGCAGCCGAGAAAATTATTGAGGTCATCGGAGATCAAAAAGAGGACGTTCGGCTTCTTCGTTTCGGCGGCCGAGGCGGAACTGCCGAACAGGCACGCCAGGCCCAGCGCGAGGATGAGTCGATTCATCATGAGAGGTGGTCCTTGACGATGGCGAT
>JBLMWR010000712.1:0-3081 GCA_050257335.1 Deltaproteobacteria bacterium
AAATCCGTGCACTGGATTGTACGCGCCGCCACTCGATTGTGTAAAATTCAATAGCCGCAACCTTCGTGTTTCGGATTTCGTCAGTCGTCGTTGCGCCGCGGGCGAAGCGCTCGCTCCTTGACTCGCAGATCACCAGTTCCCGGCATGGTCCTCACCCACCCCTACCTGCTGTACGGCCTGTTGCTGGTGGCGATTCCCGTCATCCTCCACCTGCTGATGCGGGCCAAGCCGAAGAAACTGGTCTTTCCCGCGCTGCGGCTGATCCAGAACCGCAAAAAGACAAACACGCGCCGCATGCGGCTGCGGCATTTCTGGCTGCTGCTTCTGCGGATGGCGGTGATCGCCCTCCTGGCTTTCGCCATCGCCCGCCCGTCGGTCCCTCCCGCCGATTATTCGCTGCACGGAGAAGACTGGCTGAAGCTGCTCGTCGTGGGAAGCGTCTGCGCGGGAGTTTATTTCGGAATGCTGGCGCTCTGGAAGAAGCGGCATACGCCCCGGCATGAGCTGGTCTATCGCCGCTCGATGCTTCGGGCCGGCCTGGCGCTCGCCGCCCTTCTCGCTCTCGCGGTCTTCGTCGCTTGGCCGTACCAGCGGCGGATTTCCGCGGCGATCACACAGCCCACCGTCACCGCCGACGAGTTTCTGCCCGTCGCCGCCGTGATGCTGTTCGACACCAGCCTGAGCATGCAGTACAAGAACGAAAGCAAAACGCGGCTGGAAGTGGCGCAGGAAATCGCCGGCAAGCACATCGGCAGCATGCCCCGCGCGAGCCGCGTCGCCGTCTGCGACACCGCCGGCGATCCGCAGATCCGCTTTTCATCGGACCTCGGGGGCGCGGCCAAGCGCATTTCTGCGCTCGCGATGCACACGGTGAACCGGCCTCTCGACGACCGGATCCTTGCCGCCCTCGAAGCGCAAGTCGCCGACCAAGAACAGACCGGTTCCGGGGAAGGCGCGGCGCTCGACGCGGCCGGAAAAGAGGGGATCATCCGCGAGGTGTACGTCTTCACCGACCTGGCGTCGAGCGCCTGGCGCAAAGACGCCTCGGGCCGGCTGCTCGAAGCGCTCGACAAGAACCCCGTCGTCAACGTCTACCTGATCGACGTCGGCGTCCTGTCGCCCACGAACGTGGCCGTCTCGGAACTGGTGCTTTCCGAACAGGCGCTGCCGGCCGGCAGCCTCCTCGACCTGCGGGCCGTCATCACAGCCACGGGGGGCGAACCGGGCGAACGCGTCGTCGAGCTGCACGCCTAAAAGTAAGCGGGAAAACTCGTCAAACTCGAGCAGCAGACGGTCAAAATCGACCCGGCGGCTGCCGCGACCGCCGTCTTTTCGCCGCGACTTCCGGCCGGACCGGTCGTGCAGGGAGAAGTGCGGCTCGTCTCCAGCGACCCGCTGGCGTTCGACGACGTGCGTCACTTCTCGGTCCTGGTGCAGCCTCCGGCCGAGATTCTCGTCGTTGCCGAGCGGCGCGGCGACGCCCGCTTTTTGGTCGATGCGCTGGCCCCACCCGAGCTGGTGGCCCAGGGAGAATCGCGATATCGCTGCAAGCTGATTACGGCCGACCAGTTTGCCAACAAGGACCTGGGGGGCTTCGCCGTCGTCTGCCTGGTCAACGTCACCGATCCGCAGGCAGCCGGCTGGAAGAAGCTGGCGGATTTTGCGGATGCCGGCGGTGGCGTCGCGATCTTTCCGGGAGACCGCGTGAACGACTTCGCCTACCAGTCCGCACCGGCGGCCAATGTCTTGCCTGGAAAACCGATCATCGCCCTCGGTTTCGACCCGCCCGAGTTCCTGGACCTGCGGAACCTCAGCCATCCCGTCCTGAAAAAATTCGCCGACTGGGGAACAGGCGTTCTGACCTCCGTCGAGATTCGGCGCTACTGGAGCGTCGATGCAGGCGAGACCGGTGTCATTGCCCGGTACACCGACCATCGGCACCGCCCGGCGTTACTCGAAAAGGCAGTCGGCAAAGGGCGCGTGCTGCTGATGACGACGTCCGTCGATCGAAGCTGGAACGACCTTCCCGTCGCCGACTGGGCCTTTCCCGCGCTTGCCGACCAGTTCATGCAGTACCTGTCGCGCTCGTCGCAAGCGGTCTACAACTACACCACGGGCGAGGACGTCATGCTGGCCGTCGACCCGTCGTTGCGGATCCCCGCGTACCTCTTGCGCAAGCCTGGCCTGCAGCAACTTCGCAACGATATTCCGCCGGGAACCACGAACCTGCTCGTCCCGGAAGTTGACCAGCTTGGCAACTACCGCGTCCTGGGGATCGAGACCGACGCGAAATACGAGCGGGGCTTCAGCGTCAATACCGACCCTGCGGAAAGCCGGCTCGACCGGCTCTCGAAGGACGAGCTCGACGCGCACCTGGGCGCCGACCGCTACAGCATCGCCCGCGACGTAGAAAACCTGCAGCGGAACGTCAAGACTGGCCGCCTGGGCCGGGAAGCCTTCCCGATGATCGTTCTGGCCCTGCTCATCGTGTTCGTCGGCGAGCATTTTGTCGCCAACCGCTTCTACGACGCCGAGAAGAGCGCAGAGCCGGAAGGCGAAGCCCGTAAAGCGGCGTAGCGCCTGCGGTGCCGCTCCCATTCCGGGGAATCCGGGTCCCAGACCGCACGACGATTCGTTGGTATGGAACCTCTGAGGGCGCCGAGATCGCGGAGAAAAGAGGAGCAGGTTGATCGCAGCTCTCTGCGGCCCCGGCGTCTTCTGCGGTTAAACACCGTCAGATTCTCGTCAGACTACGAAGTTTCTTCGTCATAGTCCGTGTCGTCCTCCGCATCGTCGGGTTCGCTTTCGGCGACGACCTTCGGGCCTTTCGCCTTGCCGACTTTGCGGAACACGGCGACGACGTCTTCGATGGGAACGACGAAAAGCAGGTTATCGGCCTCGAAATCGACGGGGATGGCGTTCTTGGGGTGGAACAGCACCTTGTCGTATTTCCGCACCGGAAAGTCCTGATCGCGTTCGATCTGCGCACTCACCTCGACGATCCGGCCCGTGATCGTCGGAATTTCCGCCTTGTCGGGAAGGACGATCCCACCCCGCGTCTTCTGGCGGCTTTCATCCTTG
>JBLMWR010000713.1:0-4343 GCA_050257335.1 Deltaproteobacteria bacterium
CGCCGCGCCTTCCGGCCGTGCCACATCGGGCTCCCGCCGCACGACGGCACCCTCCTGTGTGGCCTCATCATCGTCTCCGACGGGGGCTTCCTTCTGTGCCAGCGCGAGCGCCTGCCGCCGCCGCCGTTCCTCCTCCTCGCCTTCCCGAATCAGCCGTGCATCGACTGCGTCGGCTTTCCCCAGCAGGACCCGGCGGAGCTTGGCCATGGCGACGTCGTCGCGGGCGTTGTAGCGCCCCCGCACGACCCCGGCGGCGTCGACGTGCATGATGTCGATGCTGTGAATCACCTCGAATCCCGGAATCTGCTGCGGGTCTTCGTCGACGATCATCCGAAAACTCTTGCGGATCAGGCGGAAGATCGTCTCCTTGTCCCCCGTCAGAAACCACCACTTTTCCGGATCGGCTTTGTACCGCTTCGCATAATCCAACAGCACCTCCGGCGTATCCCTGTCGGGATCGACCGAGAACGACACGAGCCGCACGTCGATCCCCTTGAGCCGGTTCTGCAGCATCTGCATCTGCTCGCTGACCCGCGGGCACGGCCCCGCACAGCGCGTGAAGATGAAACAGGCCACCCAGGGCTGTCCCAGAAGATCGGCCTTCGTCACCGTCCGGCCGTGGCATTCCGTGAGCGAAAAATCCTCGATCCCCGCCGGATCCCAGAGCGGCTTGTCCTCGTCTGCGCGAGCGACGCACACCGGCGCCGGCAGAATGAACCCCGTGACAACCGTGAACGCGGCACACAAGAGCCACCGTAAGCGCGGCGTGCGCCGTGTGCCCCTCCCCCCCTTAGCAAGGGGGGGCAGGGGTCGCTTCCGCAAGAAATTGCGAAGTGCAAAATGTAAATTGCAAATTGAGAATTGGTGCTGCATCACAATGCCTCTTCTATCCTCCATCCTCCATCTTCCACTCTATACTCATCGCGCATCGCGCGACGTGCGCCGCCCGGCGAGCCACACCGAAATGGCGATGCACACCAGGCAAAAGACAAGGGTGACGGCGACGCACACGCCCAGCGCCGGAAATCCTGCCGCGACCTTCAATTCATAACCGGCATACAACAGCCGCCGCAGCCCTGCCACGCCGTACGTGAGCGGGTTGGCCCGGATCACCCAGCTCAGCCAGCCCGATTCTCCCGCCGGGAAGAAGGCCCCCGAGAGGAGCCACATGGGCATCAGAAAGACGCTCATGATGGCGTGAAATCCCTGCGTCGAATCGAGGGGCCAGGCGATCAGAAATCCCAGGGCCGTCAGGGCAAAGGCGAGCAGTGTCAGAAAGAGCAGGATCTCGACGACCATCGCCGGTGAAAGCGCCAGTCCCAGAAACGGCGCCAGCGCCAGAAAGAGCCCCGCCTGGAGGACGGCCAGCGCCGTGCCGCCGCAGAGCTTGCCGAGCACGATGGCCAGCCGGCTGACGGGGGCCACCAGCACCCCCTGCAAAAACCCCTCGCGCCGGTCTTCGATGATCGAGATCGTCGAAAAAATGGCCGTGAACATCACGATCAGCACGGCCACGCCGGGGAAAAAATACTCCTGATAGGTCATTTCCCGCGGCGCCCAGTCGGGAGGCTTGAAACTGCCGTGGAGGCCCGCGCCGAACAAAACCCAGAACAGAACCGGCTGCCCGAGTGCGCCGATCACCCGCGTCCGCTGGCGGAAGAAGCGCACCAGCTCGCGCGCGGCCAGCGCCCAGATCGCCAGCCAGAAGGCATCGCCGACTTCGGATTCTGGATTTTGGATTTGTGCTGTGACTGGCATCATTCGTCTCTTCGACTCCCCCACTCCTTGTCTTGAAAAAAAGACTCGGCTGTGCCTCGCCGCTAAACGGAACGCTCGTCCTCGCCCCCCTCGTGCCAGAACTTGTGTCCGGTGCGCTCGATGAACACGTCTTCGAGCGTGGGCCTCCCGAGCGCAACCGATGAAATCTCAGGGCCGAACGCCTCCACCAGCCGGCCGATGAATTCGTGTCCTTTTTCGATCTCGACCCGCACCTGTCCCCCGACGATTGCCGCCCGCACATTAAACCGCTCGCCGATGCGTCGGGCTAATTCGGCAGGCTCGGTCGACTGAATCGTCAGGCAGTCCCCTCCAATCGAATGTCGCAGCTCGGCGGGCGTCCCGGAAGCCACGAGCCGTCCCGAATCGAGGATCCCCAGCCGGTCGCAGCGTTCCGCCTCTTCCATGAGATGGGTCGTCACGAGGACCGTGACGCCCCCCTCCTGTTGCAACAGGTGCAGATAGCGCCACAGGTCGAGGCGAGCGCCGGGATCGAGCCCGGTGCTCGGTTCGTCGAGCAAGAGCACCCGGGGGTCGTGGAGCAGTCCCTTGGCGATTTCGACGCGGCGGGCCAGGCCTCCGGAAAGCGATTCGACCCGGTCGCGGGCCCGCTCGGTAAGCCCCAGCCGCGCCAGGAGCGTCTCGATTCGCGTGGCAAGACGCGAACCCGAAAGCCCGTAGAGATACCCCTGCGACACGAGGTTCTCGCGGACGGTCAGCTTGCGGTCGAGACTGGGGGACTGAAACGTGACGCCGATCGCCGCGCGAACGAGCGCGGGCTGCGCGGCCACGTCCAGCCCCAGCAGATGAACCTGGCCGGTCTGTACGGGAAGAAGCGTCGCCAGAATGCGAAAGAGCGTCGTCTTGCCGCCGCCGTTGGGGCCGAGCAATCCGAAAACTTCGCCGGCGGCGACGTCGAAATCGAGGTTGTCGAGCGCCCGCCGGCTGCCGTACGAGTGACACAGCCCCCTGACGGAAATTGCGGCGGTCGCAGACATCAGTGCGTCGGGGAGGCCGATTCGTGCCCGCCGGACGACTCACCTCCGTGCCCAGACTCGGCCGGCTCCTCCGGCAGGCGTGTCTGCGGGACGTCGTAATCGTAGTAATGGGAGCCGATGTCGGGCATGAGGGCGGCGGGAATCGCCATCGCCAGGATGATCGTCGGGGCCAGCAGCACGAACTTCCATCGGCCCTCGAACTTGAGGTGCATGAAGTACCCCATGACGAACAGCGCCTTGGCTGTTGCCACGGCCAGCACGACAAAGGTGAGGACGAGTCCCTTGTTCCCCAATTCGTCGGCCAGGGCTGAGACGAGCGTCAAGACGCACAGGATCCCGAAAATGGCCCAGTAGTTGACGTGGGGGAAGTGCCCTTCCTGCGCGACAGGTTCGCCGGCAGCGGGTGCAGCATGTTCGTCCGACATTCGATCAGCTCCAGAATTGTCCGGCCTAAACGATATAAATCAGCGGAAACAGAAAGATCCAGACGAGGTCGACAAAGTGCCAGTAGAGGCCGAAGTTTTCGACCGCCACCGCGTGCCGGGGCCCGAGTTTATTGACCACGCCCAGCCAGATGATGATGGCGAACATGATCATCCCGATGATTACGTGCAGGGCATGGAACCCGGTCATGGTGAAGTAGATCGACGAGAACGTATTGCCCCACTTGATATAGTGCGGTTCGTGGACGGAGCGGAATTGATCGCCGATCTTGGGAGTTTCCTTCAGTTTTGCGAGTTCTTCGGCGGCGGCATGAGGTGAGATCTTTCCGTATTTTGCGTTCTCCCTGAGGGGCCGGTAGGCGTCGATCACCGGCCCCAATTCCGTCAGCCGCGTCTGCACGTTCTCCAGTTGCTTCTTGAGGGCTTTCGACTGCTCTTCCTTCCCCTGCGAATCGGCGAGGACGATCTGGTTATCGAGTCTTGTCTGCTCCTGCTGCAGGGCCGAAAGCCCCGCCGCCTGATCGAGCTCGCGCGCCAGCTTGTCGAGCGCCTGCTGCGGGCTTTCGGCGACGTGCCCCGGCAGAATGTCGTGCTCCCACTTGCCGTAATATTCGTACGACTTGATCGCCAGAAAGACAAAAGCCATGGCCGTCGTGGCGATGATCCAGTTTGTGGCGCGCTTGTAATTCTTAAGCCCCATCGCCTCGTGCGCCAGAACGACGAACACGCTGGAGGTGATCAGCACAAAGGTGTTGATTGCCCCGGCCCAGATGTTGATATGCGTCACATCGGGCCTGATCGGCCAACCCCTGGAACCGAGCCGCAGCACGATGTAGGTCCCGATGAAGGCGGTGAAAAACATGATTTCCGTCCCGAGGAAGAGCCACATCCCCAGTTTTCCGTTCGGGATCGGGACCCCCATCTTCAGGGCCGGAACTTGCGGGTGAGCGGGAGCGTGAGCAGCAGGAGCGTGCGACATCGGAATTACACTCGATTGGAACTGGACGAATCAGAGGTCAAAGAGCCGAAAGGGTCGAAATGGCCGAGGAGCTGGCGGCGATCATTCGTCTTCTCTCCTCTTCGAGCCTTTCGACTTCTTTGACCCCTCGACATTTCGTTGACGACT
>JBLMWR010000714.1:0-3690 GCA_050257335.1 Deltaproteobacteria bacterium
GGGTTATTCATCCAGATATGGACCTCGCGATCGACATTCCGCGTCGGGTCGACCAGCCGGATGTCCGACGAATAGTTTCGCGTCATCTCGGTTCCCAGGTAGTTGTCGGCGCGGACGTCGACGAGGTGCAGCGAGTACGGCTTGTAGATCCTCTTGAAGCGCATGGCGACGTCAAAAGTTCTGCCGTCGACGGTCACCCGCTCCGGGCGGGACAGATACATCCCCACCAGATACGTCCCCAGCGATTCCTCGGTTCCCTTCTTCAGCAGCTTCACGTACGCCGCCGGAAAATCGACCTTGGCCTCGGCGTCGGTCCCCGTCCCCGTAGGACGCTCCTCCACGACGAACTCGGTGCCGATTCCGGCGGTGGCGGGATTGTCTTCACCGGGTTTGACGCGGCGCGGCACCGCGGAATTCTTGAAGTAGCGGACGACTTCGACGTCGAAGGGAAGATACTCGTGGCGGATGACTTTCTCGCCGTACCGGCAGCCGAGCAGCCGCTGCACCCCCTCGGGGAGAGACTCGTAAGACCACGCCGGCAGGAAGGGATGTTCGAGCTTCGAGCCCCGCAGGAGCATCGACTGGCGGACGGCGACGACCTGTTCCTGGTCACGATCGAGCGGCTGGGCCACCACCAGCTCGGAGGTGTGCAGGTCCTGCACGAAGTTGACCGCCTCCCCCTCGGTAATCGACATCCGGGTTTCGACCGCCAGCGTTCCCACCAGCAGCTCGCTGAACATCATCAGCCCGATTCCGGCGTGCAGGAGGACGATCCCGGCGCGCTTTTGGAAGGCGAGCCAGCAGCCCGCCAGCAGGACGAGCCCGGCCAGCCCCCCCTGGAGAAGCTGCCAGAGGATGCGCATCGACGAATTCCCCAGTGACACCTGGTCTCCCTCCCAGAACAGCCACGCCGCCAGCGCTCCCAGCACAGTCGTCAGAACGCCCACAAGCCGGCGTTCGACGCGCTGTTCAGCGGAGAGCCTGGTCACGAGATAGACGCCTCCCAGCGCCAGCGCGAACAGCAGAAACTTGACGATCACCCACAGCGTCGACCACTCGAAGAAGGCCGCCCCCTGCAGGCCGTCGCGCGAACCGCTGGCGATCACCAGCCACGTCGCCAGGCAACCCAGCCCGATGACCGCCAGCCCGGCGTTGAGCCGCGCCCCCGACGTCTGCACGGTGAACCGCACGGAATGCGCGGCCAGCAGGTTGACGGCCATCAGAAAGCCGATCAGCCACCCGCCGGGAAAGTAAAATCCGCCGGGAACCGGGCCCATATCGGGAAAGAACGACTTGGGGAAGAAAACCTGAAAGTCGATCCAGGCGACGGGCGTGCGGAAATACTCTCGGACGACGACCCAGATGTCCTTGTTGGTCTGAGCCAGGGTTCCCGCGAAGACGATGAACATCGCCAAAGCCAGCAGGGCGACCGTCAGCTTGAGCGAGGCGAGCGGCATCAGGACGCGGCGCAGCGCCTGCTTCACCGTCGACTCTTCAGCCGGCGCGAAATGCTCGCCCGTTCGGCTGACCTCCGATAGAACCTTGCCTGTCGCCATGGCGTCCCTTCACTTTTCTCCGCGGAAGCGGATCGATTGCACGAACTCTTCGAAATGCGCTTTCTCTCGTGCCGCGAGTTCCGCATCCCCCTTCACCTTGATGAACCATTGCCGCCCCTCGGCCTCGACGATCGCCCCGAACAGCGCCTGGCGCGGCTGAGCCTCTTCCGGCCCGGTCAGAAAGACGAGGCTCCCTTCGTGTCCATCGATGGTGACCTTCTGCACTTCGTCCTGAAGCCTGCCGGGATCCAGGGGAGGAAGCTGGATTTGCCCGCGCCAGCGGTTGATGTTGCCGGCCAGGTCGCCGCCGGCGGTGCTGACGCTGACCTCAACCCGCTCCTTCCCGTCGCGGACCTGATACGCCGCCAGTTGCATCGCATTCGCCTGCGCCGGCTGCCAGCCTTCCGGCACGGTGCAGGCGAACGGCAACGAATCCCGGGGGGTATCGGCACGTGGCGCTTTGCTGCGCGATGGGGGGCGGCCGGCGAACGGCGCCCCGCCCATCCCTCCCTGTTTCGTCAAGCGACCCTCGTAATTGACCAGCCACGCCGGTGTCCCGGCGAGATCGATTTTCACGACCTTGTCCGCCAGTTCGTCCTTCGAAATCGGCGCCAGTTGCAGTTGATCGCGCCAGCGGTTCACGTTCGAGAGGAGGTAGGCGTCGAAGTCCCCCTCGGCGGTCGGCAGGGGAATGACGCTCAATTCGAGCGGCTTCCCTTCCGTCGGGATTTTCAACGTGGCAAACCGCATGCTCGATCCCGGGAGTTGCTCCCACCCCTCGGGAAGCGCCCATTCGGGGCCTTTGTTGGTGAGACGGATCGACTGGGCGAACTTCAAAAACGGCTCCATCAGCGGTTTGACGGTCTCGATGGGGCCGGTCAGCTTGAAGAACCACGTCATTTTTCCCTCGGGAACGATCGCCCCCAGAAGCTGACCGGGGATCGCCTCGTTCTCGGCGGCCTCGGCGGCGTCCAAACTGCGGGTCGCGACCTGCGGGGGCCGGGCAACCGTGTACCGCTCGATGTCATCCGCTTTCTGGCATCCCACCACGAAGAGCAGCAGGGCGGAAAAAAGCAGGATTGGCTTCCCAGCCCGTCCGCCATCGTTCGGACGGGCTGGGAAGCCCATCCTGCAGGAACTCAAAATCGACGATCGGGCGGGCATTCAGAATACTTTCCCGCAAGCGGGTGGGTTATCGGGAGGCGGGTGCGCAGGGGCCAGCATTTCATTATAGGTCCGGCGCGCGGCAAAAGTACATGCAAAGACGCAGTGCGGCACACGAAGTGCTGCCTTTGGTAATTTCGTAGTAACGGCGTGCTGGATATGCACTTCCGTGATCCGGATTGTAAGTTTTTCAATTCTTCCGGGTCGAATCTTACAAGCTCAGGCATGGAGGCCGGCATGGTACCGCTCAAGCTGCTCGTCGTTTCTCTCGTGGGGTGGGGTGGCGGAAACCTGGATGGAGTCGTCCTTGACTTCACCGCCCCCTGGTGCGGACCGTGCCAGCAGATGAGCCCCATCGTTTCAAAGCTGGAACGCAATGGCTACCCCATTCGCAAGGTCGATTACGACTCGAACCCCACTCTCGTGCGGAGATTCAACGTCCGGTCGATTCCCGCCTTCGTGCTGGTGGTCGACGGCGTCGAGCAGGATCGAATCGTCGGTGGCGTACCCGAAGAACAGTTGAAGCGGCTCTGCGCCCGCGTTCCCCGCCAATCCGAGACGAGTCCAGCCGGTTCCGACGAGCCTGCCGACGTCAGTCGCAGCTCGCCCGCGCGGCCGGAACCCGTCTCTGCCCCCCGACAGGCCCATCCGGTCGAAGAAAAGGCCGCTCCGTCGAAACCGGGGTTCAAGATCCCGTTTTTCGGCGACAAGAAGGAAGAACCCCCCGCCCGCCGTCCGCAGGATGGCGAAATCGCCCGCGGCAACGAAAGCAACCAGCGATCATCGCGTCCCCCGGTCCAGGGACAGCCGCTGGCGGCAAGCGTGCGCATTCGGGTGAACGACTCGCGCGGCGAGGATGTTGGTTCGGGAACGATCATCGACAGCCGGGTCGGAGCGACCACGATCCTCACCTGCGGACACATTTTCCGCAACTGGGACACAAAGGCCCGGATCGAAATCGATTACTGGC
>JBLMWR010000715.1:0-2578 GCA_050257335.1 Deltaproteobacteria bacterium
GACAAGAAACCCGAGACGCCGGCGAAGTTCAAGGGGCTGTTGTCGATCGGGGTTGACGAGCTTTCCAACACGCTGGTCGTCTCGGCGGCCGAGGGGCTGCTCGAAAATGTGACGGCGACCATCGAAGCGCTCGACCTGGCCGCGCGACCCACGGTCAATCGCATGCAGGTTCTTAAGGTAGACCGGAACATCAACGCCGGCGAGCTGCAGAAACGGCTCAAAAACCTCGTGACCAAACCCCAGCCGCCGCAGCAACCCCGCCGGCCCGGGCAGCCGCAGCAGCCGAACCAGAACAACGGCGTTCAGCTCCCGCCGCCGGACTCGACGGCCGTCATCGAGAACAACTGAGCGGGCCTCGGAGCGTGCCTGCTAGTCTTTATTATCCTCCCGCGGCGCTTCCGGTTTGAGCTCCACCTTATCTCCAGAGGCAAGCGTGAAGCGGGCCCAGACGATTTGCTCGTCGCCCTCTTCGTCGGTTTCGTGTTTGACCGTCACGCGGCCGCTCCATTTTGTCCCTTTGACGCGCGCTCCGACGCCGGGCAATCAATTGGTCAGATTGAGAAATTCTGTGCGTTAATCCTTGTGGCAGCTCGACCAGCCAGGGGGCTTACGCCCCCCCCGCTCGCTGGATCCCGTCGTATGACGACGCCGGAGTGTTACCCTTTTGCCAGGCATGTTTCCGTTGCTCCGTCAGTCGTGATATGATGCTCGTTCATTCCCCGAACAGGAGTTCACGCATGCCCTCCCTCAATCGCCGCGAGTTTCTGAACACGGCTTCGACCCTGGCTGCCGGCGGACTGGCGATGAACCTCGCCACGCGCGTCCACGCGGGGGGCGCCGAGGACGCGAAAAAAGATCGCCCGCCGGTGAAACTGGCGATCATGGGGGTCAACAGCCGCGGCAAGCAGCTTCTTCCGACCTTCGTCAGTTTCCCTGAAGTCGAGATCGCCTGCATCTGCGACCCCGACCGCGACACGATTCCCTCGGCGATCAAAATCGTGGAGGACGCGGGGAAGTCGACGCCGAAGATCGAAAAGGATTTTCGCGTGGCGCTTGACGACCCGGGCGTGACGGCCCTCGTCTGTGCCGCCCCCGATCACTGGCACGCCCTGGCGACGATTCTCGCCTGTCAGGCGGGAAAAGACGTCTATGTCGAAAAACCCTGCTGCCATAACCCGATCGAAGGGCAGCGGATGGTGGCGGCGGCCCGGCACTACAACCGGGTCGTGCAGGTCGGCACTCAGCGCCGCAGCGGCGCCGACATGGCTTCGCTTGTCGAGGAAATCCGGAGTGGCCGGCTCGGGAAGGTGAATTTCGTCCGCTGCTGGATCACCAGCATCCGCCCGAGCATCGGCCATGCCGAGCCTTCGCCCCCTCCCGATAATCTCGATTTCAATCTCTGGTGCGGCCCGGCCCCTGACACGACCTATCGCAAAAACCTCGTCCATTATCACTGGCACTGGCGCTGGGACTACGGCACAGGGGAATGCGGCAACAACGGCATTCACGCCCTCGATGTCGCACGCTGGGGACTGGGCTTCGACTTCCCCGACACGATCACCTGCGGTGGCGGCAAATACTTCTTCGAGGACGACCAGGAAACCCCCGACACCCAACTGGCGACGTTCGACCTTCCGGGCGCCTGCGTCCAGTGGGAACATCGCACCTGGTCGCCGCGCGGGATCGACGGCGACTCGTTCGGCGTCGAGTTTTACGGGTCGCAGGGAACGCTCGTCACCAACGGCCGCGGCTGGACCGTCTACGAAGGGACCGGGAAGAACGAAAAGGTCGCCCGGCAGGGCGAGGCGAAAGGGGACCAGCAGAAAGCCCACGTGCAGAATTTTCTCGACTGCATCGTCAGCCGCGAGAAGCCCAACGCCGACATCGAAATCGGCTACCGCAGCACGCTCTTGTGCCTTCTGGCGAACATCGCCTGGCGGACCCGCTCGGTGCTGCAGTTCGACAAAGTCCGCGAGACGATCGCCGGCAATGAAGCCGCCGCCCGGCTCATGGGCCGCACCTACCGTAAAGGCTTCGAGCTGCCGGAGATTGCCTGACTTCGCGTAGCATGGGCTTCCAAGCCCGTGCGTCTCACCTCGCGAAACAGCGTGGCACGCCTTGAATCTTTTGGAGGGCGTGACGGGCCGCCGGCGGAGTAGGGGAGTCGCGGAGTGGGGGAGTGACGGAGTCGACACCGCTTGTCTTACTCCACTACTCCGCAACTCCCTCACTCTCCACTGCACCACGCCCTTCGCACGGCATCGCGCGTGCCGCCCGATTCACCTCATTTTGCGCGAGGGTCAAGTGCCCGCCCCCCCGCCGTCTTTACGATCTCCACGACATCCTCGTCCAGCAAGAACCGTTCGTCGCGCAGCCGCACGGCGGCTTCGGCGACGCGGGCCAGGTAATGCTCCCGCGTCGGATGCCGCTCGGCGACCGACAGCCGCGGGTCGCCGGTCTTCTCGCGCTCTGTAGCCGTTCCCGCGAAGGGGAGGTACGAACCGGCCAGCCGGGCCAGCGCTCCGGCAGCCCCCGCCTGCTCCGACCGCAGGTTCCAGCCGGTGTACGTCGCCAGCGG
>JBLMWR010000716.1:0-2696 GCA_050257335.1 Deltaproteobacteria bacterium
CTACCAATCTGGCGGCCGCCTCGATATCTGGGAACGCTTCGGCAGAAACGGCTGAGAGCCAGCCGCCCGGGGGCAGTGATGGTCTGCCGAGCGATCGTTCGCCGTCGCCCGCCGGCTGCAGTTGGCCCGCCGAACGCTGGCTGCTCGCGCGCATTCTCTCGGCCTGCGGGAACCCCCCGATTCGCGTGATTCTCTGGGATGGAACCTCCCTCGCGCCTCCGGGCGGTGTGCCGGTGGGCAACGTCCTCATCCGCAGCCGGAGTGCCCTCTGGCGATTGCTGGTCGACCCGCGAGTCGCCTTCGGGGACGCGTACACCGACGGGACGATCGCCGTTGAGGGGTCGCTGGTCGATCTGCTGTCGGCGATCGGCAACGCGGTAGGCCGCGTTCCGGGCGGCCTGCTCGCTCGAATTGTCAATCGCCCGCACGGGCGGCGGTCGCATACGCTGGCGGCGTCGCGCGACACGGTGCACCACCACTACGACATCGGCAATAACTTCTACACGTTGTGGCTGGACGAACGTCTGCAATATACATGCGCGTACTACGCCGACCCCGATTTCACGCTCGAAGAGGCGCAACTCGCCAAGCTCGACCACGTCTGCCGGAAGCTGCGACTGAAATCGGGCGAACGGGTGGTCGAAGCCGGATGCGGCTGGGGAGGGCTGGCCCTGCACATGGCCGCGAAATACGATGTTTCCGTCCGCGCGTTCAACCTGTCGCGCGAGCAGATCGCTTATGCCCGCGATCGGGCGAAGGCGCTCGGGCTGGCGGACCGGGTCGACTTCGTCGAGGACGACTACCGCAATGTCAGCGGGAAATACGACGTCTTCGTTTCGGTGGGGATGCTCGAGCACGTGGGACTGGAAAACTACGGCGACCTGGGGCGTCTCATCGACCGCTCGCTCACCCCTGGCGGCCGCGGCCTCATTCATTCCATCGGCCGCAACCGTCCCCAGCCACTCGATCCGTGGATTGAAAAGCGAATTTTTCCGAGGGCCTATCCCCCCTCGCTGGCCGAGATGCAGCAGGTTTTCGAGCCGGTCGGCTTTTCGGTCCTCGACGTCGAAAACCTGCGGCTGCACTACGCCCGCACGCTCGAGCACTGGCTTGAGCGCTTCGAAAGGAACGCCGGCGAAGTCGCCCGGATGTTCGACGAGCGGTTCGTCCGCATGTGGCGGATGTACCTGGCCGGTTCCATCGTCACCTTCCAGATTGGAGGGCTGCAACTGTTCCAGATCGTGTTCGCGCGCGAATCGAACAATGAGATTCCGTGGACGAGGCGGTATATGTACCCGGCGTAGGTTCGCCAGGCTTATCACCTGACATCGCCGTGGCAGCAAACCTCCGTGGCGGAATGCCATCCGACAGACGGACCGGCGAATCATCGAACGCAAGCGTGCTGGCTGGTATCCGCGGTAGACGCTCGAACCCGCATGGCGGTCAGGCTGCAAGCCCGACGTACTCGACATGGAAACCTGTGATTGCCTGGTGGTGGGAGGAGGACCGGCAGGTTCCTCGTGCGCCCGCGCCCTGGCGCAGGCCGGGCTCGACGTCCTCGTGCTCGACAAGGCCGTTTTTCCGCGCGACAAGGTGTGCGCGGGGTGGATCACTCCCGCCGTCGTCGACGAGCTCGAGCTCGACCTGGCGGATTACCGCCGCGAACGAACGCTGCAGCCGATCACTGGATTTCGCACGGCACTGATCGGCGGCCGAAGCGTTTACACGCCCTACGACCACCCGGTGAGCTACGGAATCCGCCGCTGTGAATTCGATCACTACCTGCTGGCGCGATCGGGAGCCCGGCTGCGGCTGGGAGAGCCGCTGGAAACCATGCGACGCGAGCAGGACCAGTGGATCGTCAACGAGGCGATCCGCGCGCCGCTGGTGGTGGGAGCGGGGGGACATTTCTGCCCGGTCGCGAGATTGATCTCGGAAAAGGATGACGGCGAAGGCGCGGGCGTCGTCGTCGCGCAGGAAATCGAATTCGAGATGTCGCTTGACGAGCGGGAGGCCTGTCGGGTCGAGCCCGAAGTCCCCGAGCTGTATTTCTGCGAAGACCTGCTGGGTTACGCGTGGTGCTTTCGCAAGGGAGATTTTCTGAACATCGGCCTGGGACGCGAGGGGGAAACGCGGCTGTCGGCCCACGTCGCCGCGTTCTGCCAGTGGCTGCAGGAGCAGGGCCGGATTCCCCCCGGAACACACGCCCGCTTTCATGGTCACGCCTACCGGTTGTATCGCGGTCGACCGCGGCGGGCGACCGCCGACGGAGTGCTCCTCATCGGCGATTCCGCGGGGCTGGCTTATCCGCAGAGCGGCGAAGGAATCCGGCCGGCGATTGAATCGGGGCTGATGGCGGCACGCGTCATCGTGGATGCCGCCGGTAACTATCGCCGAGTTGTGCTGGCGGACCTCGACCGCCGGCTGGTGGCCCGGTTCGGCAGAATGCCGTCAAATTCGAGCCGGAACGGCGTGATTCCGACCGCATGGCGGCAGGCCGCCGCACGACGGCTGCTCGCGACCCGCTGGTTCACCCGCCACGTCCTCATCAACCGTTGGTTCCTGCATACGCATCAGGCGGCACTTCTGCCAGCGCGGTAGGACAACCTTCTCAGATCGTCCGGTCCCGGCCCCTGAGTGCTTCATATCACAAATTCGACCCCCGCAGGACGGCGCGGAAGGGCCGTCCTGCGGGG
>JBLMWR010000717.1:0-6819 GCA_050257335.1 Deltaproteobacteria bacterium
CCTGTTTTCGAACCTCGAATCGTCGTTCCATCGACAACCTCCCTGAAGGAATTCCATTTCCCGCAAGAGGTCTCTATGAAATAACTTGTATCTCGTCAAGAACAGCCGACAGTAGAACTACATTGTCATCTCGCTCCGCGAGATGAGGTCTGTGCGGGCCGGTCCCGTTCGACATCCGAGCCGGCGACAACCTGGCGGCGCCGCAGCCACGCTGCCGTGTGGTCTGAACGGGTGGCAGCAATGAGAGGTTTTCGGTGTTCAGCCGCCAGCCGCGAGAGCCATGCCCGGAGACCATCTCGGAGGACCGAGATGACTACAATGACGAACGCGATTCGTGCCTGCACCACGCCCTTCGCTTGAGGCTCGGGGCGTGCCCGTCGTCCGATGCGCGCGAATCTCATACCACGTCCTGCACCCGAGGTCCTGCCCGGCAGGCGGGGACCTACAGCGGTCCCGGGGCTTCGCCGCGGCGGTGGCTTTCGAGGTAAGCCTGCAAAAGGATCTGGGCGGCGAGGCGGTCGCGGAGGGATTGCCGTTTTTTGGGGCTCAGATGGGCCGCGCGCAGGTGTTCGTCAGCCATGGCCGTCGTATACCGCTCGTCGGTGAAGCCGACGGGGCGCTGCGTGACGCTGCCAACCCATTCGCCGAACGCCCGGGCTTCGCGGGCTTTTTCCCCTTCGTCGCCGCTGATATGCACCGGCAGGCCGACAACGAGCCCCACGACGCCGTATTCCTCGACCTTCTGCCTGAGGTATTTTTCGTCCTGCCGCGGATCGCGGCGGAGGTAAGTTTCCAGGGGCGTGGCGATCGTCTGCTCGGGGTTGGAGAGCGCCAGGCCCAGACGCCTGGTCCCGTAGTCGAGCCCCAGCAGCCGGCCCCGCGCCGGAATCTCGCCCGCGATCGCCCGCTTAGAGGAAGCGCTCATACCCGCGTTCCTTGAGGAGGGCCACGAGCTTTCGGATCGCGGCTTCGTCCCCTTTGGGGGCGATGAGGGTCGCGTCCGGCGTGTGCACCACGACAAGGTCCTTCAGGCCGATCGTGGCCAGCAGATGATCGGGAGTCGATCGAATCACGCACCCTTCGGTATCGATCTGGCAACTCGTGCCGGAAATCGTGTTTCCGTATTCGTCGGTCCCCAGGACGTCCGGCAGCGCCTGCCAACTGCCGACGTCATCCCATTCGAAGGTGGCCGGCAGAACGAAGATGCCGTCGCCGGCCGATTTCCGGGCGGCGAGCGGCTCGAGAACGCCATAGTCGATCGAGATCGACGGCAACTTCGGAAATTCTTCCGCGACGGCCCCCTCCCAGCCGGCGAACTTCGCGCGAGCGCCCAGCCGCTCGAGACCTTCGTGAATTGCCGGCTGAAACTCCTTCAGCAATTCGACGATGCGATCGGCCCGCCAGACGAAGATCCCCGAGTTCCAGTAAAAGTCGCCGGTCGCGAGAAACGCGCCGGCCTGCTCGAGCGCCGGTTTTTCATGAAAGGCCTTGACGCGTGCGGCGCCCGCTTCCGCGCCGGCGGCCGCTTCCCCCTTTTCGATGTAACCGTAACCTGTCGCCGGATAGCCCGGTTCGATTCCCAGCAGGACGCTGGCGCGGGGATAGCGCTCGATCAGCCGCACGGCGTGCTCCACGGTCGTCCGAAACTCGGCCTCGGGGCGGATCAGGTGATCGGCGGGAGTGATCAGCAGCACAGCGTCGGGATCGGTCTCGAGGATTCGCCAGGCCGCCAGGCCGATGCAGGGGGCCGTATTCCGGCCGCACGGTTCGAGCAGAATGTTTTCGCGCGGGATGTCAGGAAGCTGCTGCGCCGTCTCGGCGGCATGCGCTGCGCCGGTCACGACCCGCACGCGTGCCGGGGGAATCCACGGCCGGCAGCGATCGGCGGCCTCTTGGATCAGCGTCCGCTCGCCGGCGAGCTTCAGGAACTGCTTGGGCCTGGCGGCGCGGCTTTCCGGCCAGAACCGCGTCCCGCTCCCCCCGGCCATGATGACGAGATGCAGCATTTATGATTTCGGAATCGGGATTTCGGATTTTGGACAAAGTCCCAGGGCGTGCAGCCCCCGGCAGGGGTCTCGTCATTCATCCAGATAGACCGGGCCGTTGAACTTCCGGTTGCGATCGATTTTTACCGCCAGCTCTTCCTCATCGAGAGCATACAGCGGACTGATTTCGACGGGAAGATCGGCGGGAAGCGCCACGCCCGCCGCCGCCAGCCAGCCGCGGTACTGCCGCGACAGGCTCTCGCGCACGTGTTCGGCCGAAAAGTCGCCGTTGCTGTTTTTGAGCGGACAGAATTCGTCTTCGCGGAGGGCCTCGACGACCAGCGATCGCCGGGCCAGCGGGAGCACGTCGAAAATGAAGCACTCGAATTTGACGGCGTTTTCGGTCGCCGGCTGGACGAGCCGGCCGGCGTCGTCGAGATACGGAACCTTCTTCACCGCCCGGTGAAAGGGAAGCTCGATCTTCCTGTCGCGGAGCCGCTCGAAGAAGGACCGGTTGAAAACGTGCATCGCCGTGCTGCCCGCCCGCAGCAGAATCTCGCCCCGCGCGTCGCGCCGCGCGGCGACGTCGGCCGGCAGGTCGCTGTATTCGATAATCTGCGTGCGACCGTCGACGTCGACGACGACTCCCATCCGCTCCTGGGGGGACAGCTTGGCGACCACTTTGGTGGAAGCCTCGCTGTCGCGCTCGACGTGAAACCCCAGGAATGCCGGATCGCACACCCGCGCCAGGGGATTGTCGACCTGATGGTAATAGAGGAAATCGACTCCGCGGCGTCGCATGTCGTCGAGCAGGCCCGCGCGGTCGAGGGCCGCCAGCAGCCCGCCGTGCCCGTCCGGGTTGAGCGCGAGCTCGTGTTTCGACGCCAGCAGCAGCTGGCCCGACTGGCGATCGACGGCGGGCATGGTTCCCTGCCGGAAGAAGCGCACGTCGTCCCCGTTCAGACCGAAAAAGTCACGCTCTTCGAAGAACGCCGCCGTTTCGTCGTGCGTCGCGTCACTGGTCATCACGTACCAGGGGATGGGGGCGCCGGCACGCCGGGCGCGCGCCAGAAGCTGCTCGGCGAGCACCTGAAAGAGCGACTTGCCGCTGACCGCCCCGATCGGAAACTGCCCTTTGGGGTAAGGAAACCCAAGCCGGGTTCCTTCCCCCCCGGCGACCAGGATCGCGCCCACGCGGCCCGCGCGGAGCAGGGCTTCGCCGGTCTCTCGAGCGGCGGCCCGGGCGCACTTTTCGCCTTCATCATTGGCCGCGGCCCGCACCAGTTGCGCCGGCGGGACCGCCCGCAGCGCCATTTGCGCGGGGGACTCGTGGCTGGTTTCCGCGAGTTCTATCAGCTTCGTCAGGGTCGCCAGATCGAGATCGTCGATCTGCCGGGCGAGCGATTGTTGTTGCGCCGCAGTGAGCTCCTTCCAGAAGCGCAGCACGTGCTCCTGGTGGTGGGCGACCAGCTTTTGGGCCAGGGAGTCGAAGGGAGTCATGCCGGTCGAGAGTAACAGGAAGAGCGGCGCCCTTCCATGCAGCCGTTTTCGATCCGTCGCGGCATTTTACATGTGCCGTGCCATCAGCACGACGCTGTAAATCACGACTCCCAGGACGACGATGCTCGCAAAATTGAGGACCCGGCGGGCCACCTCGACGCGGCGGCGGGCAATGATCTGGCAAATCACGGAGACCAGGGCCACCAGCGCGAATTTGAAATAGGTGAGCCCGTCCAACCCCCAACTTTCCAGAAAATATCGCGGGATCGGATTCGATTCGACGAACCACTTGTCGCCGCTGCCCCCGCTGACCAGCAGATAACGCGTCATCATTGCGTCCAGCGCGCTCGCCAGGATGAACAGCGCCGTTTCCCCTTCCAGGGGCAGGCGGTGCCGCAGAGCCAGAATCAGCGTGCGCATCGCCGAGGGCCGATTGCCGTGCGACAATTCATTCATGGACATGGACGAGAACCCTTCCCTGGAATCGTGAGGGGCGCGAGATGGGATCAGTCTCTTTCCTCCTAAATACCCCGTTTTCTCAAACCACGCAAGCTCTCTTGCCGCATTATTTATGAAGGCCTTGTGAAGGCAATGTGAAAATTCGAAAATTTTCAGAGGAGGATGCATAACGCCCGTTCCGGGGTGACAGACGATTTCGCTCACCCGGAGGATTGTTATTTCGCCGAAAGTCCCCCCAGCAACTCGCGAGTCGCCCGCAGCTCTGCGGTCAGGCCGTCGACCAGATTTCGGGTTATTGGGCCGGCGCCTCCCCCCGGCAGGACTTCCCAGGTGTACGTTTCGACCTCGAGGTGCGGGGCATAATCCAGCCCGGCGATCGTTTCCAGCGCCTGGCGCAGCTCGTTGCGGGTCGTCCGCAGGGGACCGAGCCGCTCGGCGTTCACCGGAACATGAAAATGAATGCGCCACGCCTCGGCGTCGCGGAAATCCGGCGGCGGGTCGAGGGCGAGCCGTCCGGAGAGGTCGATCTGGCGGAGGATCGCTCCCGTGCGCGTGCGGGCGAATGTCTGGTGGAGATACCGTTCTTCGGCGTAGTCCGCCAGAGCCCGGCGCCCGGCCTCGTTTTCACGGGGGGACTCCAACTCGATGGCGCAGGTGATGTGGACTTTGTTAATCCGGACCCCGGCCGCGGCCAGCTTGCGGATCGAGAACGGAACGTCCTCGAACTCGACCGCCTGGTGGCAGACATCGTAGCACAGGCCCAGATGACGGCGGGCGATCTCGAATTGCCGCGCGTCGCCCGCCCGGCCCCACAGCCGACCGAAGAAAGCGATCGCCTCGTCGGTGGTTTCCAGCAGGCAGCAGGGCTCGGGCTCAATCGCCAGGCGGACGAGGCGGCCCGTCTGGGCGTGAATGCGGTCGAGGACGGTCGCCGCTTCCAGCAGCAGATCGGCGCAGCGGTCGAGATGATCGGGGGGATGCGGGAAGCCCTTGAAGGCAAGCGGTACCGTGGAAATGCTCCCCTCGACTCCCTCCGCCAGCAGAATCGTCAGGATCCGCGCGCAGTTCAGCGTGTATTCCAGCCGGCGTCTGTCCGACCAGTCGGGAAGGTAGACGTTTTCCTTGACGCGGGGACTGTGAAAATCGCCGTACGGAAACGCATTGAGCGTGTGGCACGACAGGCGCCGGCGGGCGAGCCCCTCGCGGAAGGCGGGAAGCTTCGCGGCCTCGGCGAGCAGTTCGCCCGCGACCGGCGCCGCGAGCCACAGTCCCGCCGCCAGCGGCGCGCCGTAATTCTCGCGCAGCGCCGCCGTGTACCGGTCGAGACCCTGTTCGACCTCGGCCAGCGACCTTCCGGGATGGACGTTTGTGCAATAACTCAGGGGAAGCTGCGACAGGGACATGCTCTCGCCTCACCACTTTCGGCACGTTACACTACAAAAGCATAGCCGATTCCGGCGAGGAACAGAAACCTTCGCCCTGCCCACGGGGTTAAATACGCCGGGACCTGGCGTGAAGGCACGGGTCGCACACGACGTGAAATCAAACGGCACCGACGACAATCCGGTCTTGCGAGACCCCGACGTGCGGCTGATGCTGCGCGCCAAGCAGGGGGACGAGACGGCGTTCACGCAACTGGTCACCAGCTACCAGGATCGGCTCGTCGGGGTGCTGGCGCACATGTTGCAAAGTCAGGATGTGGCGGAGGATCTGGCCCAGGAGGTGTTTCTGCGGATTTACCGGGCCCGGCACGGCTACGAGCCGACCGCCAAATTTGCGACGTGGCTGTTTCGGATCGCGAACAACCTGGCCAGCAACCTGCGCCGCGATTCGGGCCGCCGCAAGGAAGTCGCACTGAACGTCAATGATTCGGGGCCGCTGGGGCCGCGGCCGGCGGAACGCATGATCGCCGAGAAGTCGGGGCTGATGCCCGCACGGCAGTTCGACAAAAGCGAGATGTGCTCGATGGTGCAGGCGGCGCTGGCGACCCTCAACGAAAAGCAGCGGATGGCGGTGCTGCTGCACAAGTTCGAAGAAATGAGTTACGCCGACATCGCGGCGGCCCTCGACATGACCCCCACCGCCGTCAAATCGCTCCTTTCGCGAGCCCGCGACAACCTTCGCGAAAGGCTCGAACCGTACGTCAAACAGGGAACGCTCGGCCCTATTTCCTCGGAATAAGCAGGCAGTCTCACAGTCCCATGGCGAAGTTGACGCGGCTCACCGCAGAACAACGTGAAAACCTCACCGCATATCTCGACGGCGAGCTCGACGAGACGGCGACCCAGGAGATCGAACAGGTCCTGGCGGTCAGCGAGGTCGCGCGACACGAGGTCGACATGCTGTCGCGCGCCTGGGACATGCTCAACGTGCTGCCGACTCACAAGGCCTCGGAGGAATTCACACAGAGGACGATGACCAGTCTGCGCGCCGCCGAACATGCCGGGCCGAGCGCCGCCGGCGAGCTCGTGTACCGCCACGCCCGGCGCGGCGTCGTGCTGGCGCTGTGGGCGGGCATGCTCGTCCTGTGCGGGTACGCCGGCTTCATGGCGACGAACCACTGGGTCCCCAACGAATCCGAACAACTGCTCGACGACTACGACGTCATCAGCAATCTCGACAAATACCGCGATATCGGCGACATCGAGTTTCTGAAAGAACTGCAATCCCGGCGCACGTTTTCCGATCATGCCCCACACGACGATCAGCCCGATCAATAAACGGAGCCGCATCGCGGCCGTTTGTCTCGCACTGGCGGTGTTCTCCCGCGGCGGGGCCGCGTCCGCAGAGCCCGCGGCTGCACAACTGCGCGAACAGCGGCAGAGAGAGATCGCCGGCAAGTCCGAGTCGGAGCGGGCCCGGTTGCAGCGCAATT
>JBLMWR010000718.1:0-9878 GCA_050257335.1 Deltaproteobacteria bacterium
GGGAAACCGAAGGCCGATACCTCATCTCGCAGATCGAGATGGCTACATAATCGTCATCTCGATTCTCGTCCGCACAACCGGTCGATCGCTCGTCCGCGGCATTGTGAGAACAATGCAATCCCCTGCAGATTTCCCGCCCGGCTTTCTCAGGGACGGCTCAAATTCACCAATCGGGAAACTCGCAAATGTCGAAATTGCCTCGTAGCGAGACTCGGGCAATGCGGGAGCTGTCAATTCAGGGGCCGCATGACATTGAGAAAGGAATGTGATGAAACTTCTCCGACTGGCACTGCCGTTTTTACTGGCTTGCCTGGCTTGGTGCGCTTCGGCGAACGCCGGCTGCCCTCCCTGGCGTCCCTGCGGCCCGGGAAATTCCTGGGGCGGAAACCGGTGCGTGCCCCAGGGTTTCTACGGCGCCGATTTTCGATGTGCCTGCGATCGTCACGACGCCTGCCTGCGGACCTGCGCCTGCCGCCGCGACTGCGATCAGCAATTCCTGTGCGACATGTATAACGCCTGCGAATGTTCGAGCAACCCCGAAAAGTGCCGTCGCAAGGCCCGCTGTTACTACAGGATGTCTCGGATGTTCGGCGGCTTCTTCCGCTCAAATTGACCCTGGCACGTCGCCGGACGCCGCTGCCAGAAATCGTTCCACGGCATCTTCCAGCGGCGGTCCGCTGCGCTGCCGAAAACTGTAACGTACGCGAATCATCGGAATCTCCAGCCGCAGCAGCCGATCGAGGCGGGCCGGGCTCGCGTCAATGACGACTTCGGGAGCCGCGGCGCGAATCGTCCGCGCCAGCTCGTCGCATTGCTGCGGCGCGTAGCCGAGAGCCGGCAGCACGCTTTCCAGGTGAGGATACCGGCGGAAGGCTTCCGCGATCGTCCCCGCGGCAAAGGGACGCGGATCGAGGACCTGACCCGCGGCGAATTTTCGAGCGGCCAGCATCCCCGCGCCAAACGCCATGCCGCCGTGCGTCAATGTGGGACCATCTTCCACAACAAGAACCCGCCTGCCGCGGATCAGGCCGGGGTTGTCGGCGTCAATTTCGAGGTCGGCTTCGATGACTTCCGCGCGCGGGTTGAGGCTTGCGGAAGTCTGCCGTATCAGTGTCACGTCCTCCGGCCGGGCTGCGCCGATCTTGTTGATGACGAGAACGTCTGCCGAACGGAAATTCGCCTCGCCGGGGTAGTACGCGACCTCGTGCCCTGGCCGCAGCGCATCGGCGACGACGATGGAGAGCCCGGGGTGGAAGAACGAGAAGTCGTTGTTGCCGCCGTCCCACAGGATGACGTCCGCCTCGGCTTCGACGAGTTCGAGGATCTGCTGGTAATCCACACCGGCGAAGACCGTCATCCCCTGTTCAAGATATGGCTCGTATTCCTCGCGTTCCTCGACGGTGCAGGCATAGCGGTCGAGATCGTCCATGCCCGAGAAACGCTCGACCGCCTGCCGGCGGAGATCGCCGTACGGCATCGGGTGGCGGACCACCCCGACGCGCCGTCCCGTGCCGCGCAGATAACGCGCCAGCCACTGCGTCAGCGGACTCTTGCCGGCGCCCGTCCTGACGGCCGTGATGCTGATCACCGGTTTTGACGATGCGAGCTGGGTGTGCTGCGGTCCCAGAAGGGCGAAACTCGCGCCGCACGACTGAATGAGGCTCGCCTTGTGCATCACCTCGACATGCGAAAGGTCGCTGTAGGCCAGAAAGACGAAGTCGATCTGGAACTGCACGATCAGCTCCGGCAGCCGCTCCTCGGGAAAAATGGGGATGTCTTCGGAATACTCCGGCCCGGCCATTTCCCGGGGAAAGGACCGCGCGTCGATAAACGGGATCTGCGTCGCCGTGAAGGCGCACACGTGAAACTGCGGATGCCGCCGGAAGAAGGTCAGGAAGTTGTGAAAGTCGCGGCCCGCGGCCCCGAGGATGAGGCAATTGAATTTCTGCGCCATCAGTCGCTGCTCCTGATGATTGTTCCCGCGTTGCCTTGCAGTGCGGCCGGAAGATTTTCCGGGTTGCAGATGATCGCGCACGCCTTCGGTTGAGAAGCGAACTGAATCGCCGCCTCGATTTTCGGGCCCATGCTTCCCGGCGGGAAGTGCCCCTCGGCGAGCAACTGCCGGGTTTGGTGCACCGACAGCCGCCCGAGCGGTTCCTGGCGAGGCGAATTGAAATTCCGGTAGGCGCACGGAACGCCCGTGAGAATGACCATCAGCCGGGCGCCGATCGCCGTGGCCACCAGCGCCGACGTCAGGTCCTTGTCGATCACGGCTTCGACCCCGCGCAGTCGGCCGTCTTCCCTGACGACGGGAATGCCGCCGCCGCCGCCGCAGATCACCAGCGCTCCTGCGTCCAGCAGCACGCGCACGATGTCGATCTCGACGACTTCGCGTGGCGCCGGCGAGGGAACCATGCGGCGATATCCGCGCCCCGAGTCTTCATTAACGACGAAGCCCTTCTGCCGGAGCTGCGCGGCCTGTTCGCCCGTGTAAAACAGCCCGATCGGCTTTGTGGGGCGCGCAAAGGCCGGGTCATGCGGATCGACGACGACTTGTGTGACCAGGCCGGCAATCGGACGAACCGCGTGCCATTCCGACAGCAGGTTGTACAGCGTCTGTTGCAGCACGTATCCCAGTTCGCCTTCCGATTCGGCGACGCACACCTCCAGCGGGATGGCGTAGGCCTTGCCGAGCGCCGCCTCCACCCGGGTGAGTATGTGCCCGACTTGCGGTCCGTTGCCGTGGGTGATCACCACCTGCCGGCTTCCGTCGAACAGCGGCCGCAGCGACGCCAGCGCGTCGCGGGCGAACCGAAACTGGCCGGCCATTGTCAGCGGCGTTCCGGGTTTGACGAAGGCATTGCCCCCCAGAACGATCACCACCCGCTCTGACGCTGGAGCATCCAGCATCGCTGCTTGCCTCCTCTCGTCGTGTTTCCGCAGCCGCAGGCTGCACAAGACGCCGCGCCAGCGGCGACTTGACGGCCAGCCGCGGGGCCGATCGCGTTTGGACTTCAAATTCCTCGACGATCTCGGTGTCCCTGCGCCGCCACTCCGCGCATGATAGCAGAGGTTCGGGTGGAGTTCTCTGCTTTCGGTGCTACTTCACCAGCCGCCAGCCGGAGGCGTCGGCGACCAAACCTGTATGGCCCTTGTAGCGGTCGTAGACCGCGTGCATTTCCTCGATGCTGTCGAAGTAGCCCACGATGTGGGCCGCGCTGAACGATTCGCCGGCCTTGACCGGCTTGCCGTGAATTTCCTCGATCATGACGATGATGTTCCCCGGCCGCTCGCTGCACCACGCCTCGTAGACGATCGACGGGTCGAGCGTCAGACCGGCCAGCCAGGGGCCGTCTTTTCCCGTCACCTTGTCGCGCAGATGGTAAGCGCGAATGAAATGCTCGGGCGTTTTGTGCGTGTCGCGCCGATAGCCGAACTTCAGGTCGGGGGGAAAGGGAGTGAAGAACTCGCTGGCAGGGATGCGAACTCCTTTGGGGCCGCCCAGGTAGCTGAGGTACATCTCGCTGAAGGTATCCCCCTTTTCGTGGCGGACGCAGCCCGGCGTGTCGTTGCGCAGGAACATTTCCGGCGAATCGTTGACGCTGTCGAGCTTGTCGGTTTCGATCTTGATGCTGCGGTCGTCCTCGGTGACGCGGGCCCACTCGCCGTCTTTGGCCGTCTGGGCGAGGGCCGACGCGGCGCCGGCGACCGCAACGAGCAGCCCCCACAGCAGTCGGGTGATGAAGGTTTCGGTGATTCTCATGCGGCGCGTCGTCCGGATTATCATTTGATGTCCTCAGGTTTGGCTTTGGGATCGCGCTTCTGCATCTGGGCACTGCTCGACGCCCACCTTCTGCAAGACGATGGCAGGGTGCGCATTTTCCTGCCATTCACTTCACCGCCGGCAGGAACAGTTCGGCGACGGCCACGGCGATGCCCATCAGCGCCCCGCCGGCGATGAGGCCCGCGCAGATCGGCTCCTGGTTCTGCACCACGACCTGATTCACTCGCGACTCTTTGCCGGAAAAGAGCTGTTCCGCCCCCCAGAACAACAGCGCGCCGACGAACATCGACAGGCAGGTGTGGAACTGGATGATAAACCCCAGTCCAATGGCCACCGGGGAAAGGGGAAAGCGGTTGTTGGTGGCCAGACGCCAAATCTCGAGGGCCACGCCGATCAGAATGCCGGCCAGGGCCGCGAATTGGGCGCTCGGCCGGATCTTATGGAGGCCCTCGGCCAGCACGTCGGCCACGGCTTTCCAGATGGTCGCCGCGGGCATGGCGTATTTCGCGTCCAGTTCATACGGGACCGAAAGCTCCGTCGCCAGGAGTTGCTCCGGCGGCAGCTTCAGGAACACCAGATAAAAGACGGGAATGGAAAGCACTGCGCCCGCGAAGATTCCCAGAACGTGCCCCACCGCCTGTTGCCGCGGCTTGGCCCCCAGCATATATCCGGGCTTGATGTCCTGCAGGAGGTTGGCGGCGTGGCTGGCCACTTCGCCGGTAATCCCGGCGCTCATCAGATTGACCGTTTTGTTGCCTGGCGCCAGCACGCCGAAGGTCAACTGCGTGAGCTTCCCCATCGCGCCGATGGGTGTGATGGAGGTGAGCCCCGTGGAATTGATGGCGATCAGGCAGAAGACGAAGACCAGCCCCAGGGCGACGACCGAGTGCCGATAATCTACGCCGAAGAATTCGTGGGCCATCACCGCCGCCAGCGCGCCGACGGCCGGTACGCCGACCAGCGACACCTTGAGCGGCAGCTCGATGTGCCCCAGCACGTCGGCCTCCTGACCTTCGGCCCCGCGGGGACGCAAAGCGCTCGCCAGTTTCGTGAGGGAAGCCCAGATGATCTTCGGCTTGCCGAAGAACGCCAGCAGCGACGCGGCGGTCATCATCGCCACGCCGCACCACAGTGACCAGAAGGTAATCTCGCGAAAGCCGATCACTCCCCTGGGGTTCGGCACGATATCATTCCGGGCGATCATGATCGGCGCGAGCACCGCGTAGTTGATGATCGCGCCCACCATGATCGACACGCCTGTGCGAATCCCCATCAGTCCCCCGGCCCCCACCATCGGCAGATCGAGCTCGGGCCGGATCGTGAGACTGGGCAGGGGAGTGCCAAGGATCTTCGGCGTCTTTCCGATGAGGTCGTAGAGCCATTGATCAAGGAACTCGGGAACGTGCAGCGTGAAATTTTTCACCGTAAGGTATGCTGTGACGCTTTCACTCTGCAGCAGCTTGACTGCGGCGGCCAGCCCTCCAAAGAAGACGAGGAGCTTTGCCTTCAGGAGACCTGCCGCGGCGTCGCCGTGGTGCAGCGAATCCATCACAATGCCCGCCGCACGCCCTTCGGGAAACGGCTGCTGTTCGTCGTTGATGAAACGGCGTTTGAAGGGGAATGCGAAAAGCACGCCGAGGACCGCCAGAGCGATCACCCACGCCATGAGCTGCCACATGGGGATGACCCGCTCGGTGACCATCATGTAGGCCGCCAGGCTGGAAATGAGCGGCGAGGTCATGTAGCCGCTCGCCGTGGCGATCGACTGCATGGCGTTGTTTTCGAGGATCGTAAACTCGCTGGCCAGGCCCATCCGGGAGAGGGCCTTGAAGATCGCGAAGGCCAGGATCACCGAGGTGATGCCGACTCCCAGCGTCCAGCCGGTCTTGGCCCCGACGTAGATATTCGTGAGCGAGAGGATGGCCCCCAGCCCCATGCCGGTCAGGGCCGAGCGGAGGGTGAGCTGCGGCATGTCGCCGCGAAACACCTGTTCGAGCCACCAGCGGTCTTTCTGCTCCAGCGACCAGGTGCGGATCTGTTCGTCATTCAGTTCGTGAATGGCCACGGCGTGCTCCTGTGAACAGCGATGTGCTTCCACTTCCTGCGGGATGGGCTGTGCCGACCGCAATGTGTGGCCGCTTGGTGGGCACAGCTCTCCCTGTAAAAATTCACACCCTCTCCGCATGCCATGGCCGGTCCTGGAGACGAACAGCAAATCGGGCGATGCACGGACTGCACAACGTCGCGCGGGGCGAACGGCACGCGGAGAGCCTGCTACTTTAGCGGAATCCGGCTGTCCGAAACACCCTGAGTGGCCGGGTCGACTCTGCCGGAGCGACGCTCCTGGCGCCGGTGCCCGCCGGGCCACCCGATTCGTTTGTTGATCGACCCCGTGAAATCCGGCGACTTCCGCTACCAGTCGCGCGAAATGCGGGTTAAACTCGGCGCGGCGGGCGACGATCATGAGACGCAACTCCGAGGACTCTGCCGAATGAACCGCCACACGGCCGACCAGGCGCGCGACATGGTCGACGCCGTCTACCGTTCTGAGTCGCGACGCGTCCTCGCCACGCTGATCCGCCTGCTTGGCGATTTCGACCTCGCCGAAGAGGCGCTGCACGAGGCGTTCGCCTCGGCGGTGGAACAGTGGCCGCGCGACGGCGTGCCGGCCAATCCGCGGGCGTGGCTTGTCTCGGCCGGCCGTTTCAAAGCCATCGACGCCATGCGCCGCCGCGCCCGGTTCGACGCCTCCATCGAGAAAATTGCCGACCGACTCGACGCAGACTCCCGAGACGCCAAGAGTTCGGACGACGAGAGGGTCGAGGACGACCGCCTGCGGCTGATCTTCACCTGCTGCCATCCCGCCCTGCCGCCGGACGCCCGGGTGGCGCTGACGCTGCGCGAGGTCTGCGGCCTGACGACCGAGGAGATCGCGCGCGCCTTCCTTACGGCCGCCCCCACGCTCGCACAGCGGATCGTGCGCGCCAAGGCGAAGATCCGCGATGCGCGCATTCCCTATCAGGTGCCGTCGCGGGCCGACCTTCCCGACCGTCTGGAGCCCGTTCTCCATGTCATCTACCTGGTGTTCAACGAGGGGTACTCCGCCTCCTCAGGCGAGTCGCTGACGCGGGCCGATCTCTCGGAGGAGGCCATTCGGCTGGGGCGGCTGCTGATGGAGCTGCTGCCGGAGCCGGAGGTGGCCGGTCTCCTGGCGCTGATGCTGCTGCACGAATCGCGGCGCCTCGCGCGGACATCGCCGGCGGGAGAGCTGGTTCTGCTGGAACATCAGGACCGCTCGCTCTGGAACCGGGAGCAGATCGCGGAAGGGAAGGCGCTGGTGGAACGGGCGCTCTCGTCGCGCCGGTTCGGCCCGTACACTCTCCAGGCGGCCATCGCCGCGGTGCATGCCGTGGCCCCCATCGCCGCGGCGACCGACTGGCGACAGATCGTGGGATTGTACGATGCGCTGGTGCAGGCGGCTCCCTCACCGGTCGTCGAACTGAACCGCGCCGTCGCCGTCGCGATGCGCGACGGTCCCGCGGCGGGACTGGCGCTCATCGACACAATCCTCGCGCGCGGCGCGCTGGCCGACTACCACCTGGCGCATGCCGCGCGGGCCGATCTGTGCCGGCGACTGGGAAAAACGGCCCAAGCCCGAGCCGCCTACCGCCGGGCCCTCGAACTCACCCGGCAGGAGCCGGAACGGCGGTTTCTGGAAGGCCGGTTGCAGGAGCTGCCGCCATAGACGTCATGCGTATCGATCCGCAAATCGGGCTGTGCCTGGCCGAGGGCCTCTGATCGCCGGAATGGCGTGTCCATTCGTCGCGGCGCCGGGGAGTCGGCGACGATCGCGGGCCACCTCGGGAACTTCCTGACCGTCGTGACAGAACACCATGTCTCATCTCAGGTTGCGCGGGGTGTGTGCGCGTGAGACAAAGATTTTCACGCCGGCGAGAACGCGCTGTCGATTTCGGGGGTTGGGAAGCGACTATATGCTGTCGGGTGACGAATTTTCCGCGTATCGCAAGACTCAGGGAATGCCATGAAGTCCATGTGCCTGGTGAATCATGAGGAAGAAAAACTCGACGCCATGTCGCAGGCCCGGCCGTCGCCGGGCGCATTGCTTCGATTCCACGAACAGGGTGAGGCTGCGGAATCACGTTTCCGCGGATCGGCTGGATCAGAAAATCGGCGCTGCGATCCGCCGCAACGCGCCTGGAATTGAGCCTGCTTCGGCGTCACGAATGCCATCCGTCCCCAGGGAGATCGAACGATGAAATACATGCTGCTGGTTTACAGTGACGAGCAAGCCTGGACCGAGACCGCGCGGGAACACTGCTACGTCGAGTCCGTAGAGCTCACGCATCAGCTCAAGTCGAACGGCCATTATCTGGGCGCCAATCCCTTGCAGCCGGTGGCGACGGCGACCAGCGTCCGGGTGCGCGACGGCAAGCGGCTCGTCACCGACGGCCCGTTCGCCGAGACCCGCGAACAGCTCGGCGGCTACTTCCTCATCGACGCCAAAGACCTCGACGAAGCCATCGGGATCGCCGCGAAGATTCCAGCGGCGCGGCTCGGTACAATTGAAATCCGGCCGCTGATGGAGCTGCCGGGTCTGCCGGCGGTTTCTTGAATCACCGGTTCCAGCCGACCGTGAACGATTGGCGGCACAATTCGATTCGGCACAAATCGAGAAGTCACCCGCACAACCAACCATGGGAGCACGATCATGTCAGCCGAAACGACCGCAACGGGAGCGACCAGCGACGCCACGACGGCGGCTGAGAAGCAAGTTCCGGCAGGCCGCAGAAAAATGGCCCTGTTCAAAAAGATCTTCCTGTCCCTGGCGGCAATCGTTGTCGTGTTTGTCGGAGTCGTTGCCATGCAGCCCTCCGACTTCCGCGTCACGCGGTCGACCACCATCGCCGCGCCGCCCGCCGACGTGTTTGCTCAGGTGAATGATTTCCACAACTGGGAGGCCTGGTCCCCGTGGGCGAAACTCGATCCGGCGGCCAGAAACTCCTTCGAGGGCGCCTCGGCAGGAACGGGCGCCATCTTCAAATGGTCGGGGAATGACAAGGTGGGCGAAGGGAAAATGACGCTGACCGAAAGCCGTCCGCACGAGCTGATCCGAATCAAACTGGAATTCGTGCGCCCCTTCGCGGACACCAGCACCACAGAATTCACGTTCAAACCGGAAGGCGGGCAAACGGTCGTGACGTGGAGCATGTTCGGCCGGAAGAACTTCGTCAGCAAGGCGGTCTGTCTGTTCATGAACATGGACAAGATGCTCGGCGGGGATTTCGAAAAGGGTTTGGCGCAGATGAAAACGGTCGCCGAAGCCGCGGCCGGGAAGCAGCACGGCGGCGTCCGGTAACGCGGGAATTCCAGGGAATTAGCCCGGGCGTTTCATTTCTCGAGGGCGCATGATGAGCACGAACAGCAAGATAACCATCAAGCGGCTTCCCGCGGGGTAGCAGAATGGAAATCTCCTGGTTCGGTGATTCGTTCGAGGCACTGCTTAATTCCCTCAAGGAGGCATTCTTCGAAGCTGAATTGCTGCAGGCGTATTTCGCGGAGGATAAGCGCCTGCACCCGAGGAACCGTCGATTTTGAAAGGAGCAACCGATGAGCAAAGTACGAGTCCTGGTGGGCACCCGCAAAGGCGCGTTCATCCTCAACTCGGACGGCAAGCGCGAGAAATGGGATGTCAGCGGCCCCCACTTTGGCGGCTGGGAGATCTACCATCTCAAGGGCTCGCCCGTCGATCCGAACCGGCTGTATGCGTCGCAGTCCAGCGGCTGGTTCGGCCAGGTGATCCAGCGCTCCAACGACGGCGGCCAGACGTGGGAGCCGGTCGGGAACAAGTTCGAATACGACGGCGTTCCGGGAACGCACCAGTGGTACGACGGCACTCCGCACCCCTGGGAGTTCAAGCGCGTCTGGCACCTGGAACCTTCGTTGGGTGATCCGGATACGGTTTACGCCGGGGCGGAAGATGCGGCCATGTTCCGATCGAGCGACGGGGGTCAGACGTGGAGGGAGTTGGCTGGGTTGCGCGAGGCCAAAGGCCATTTGTGGCAGCCGGGCGCCG
>JBLMWR010000719.1:0-4488 GCA_050257335.1 Deltaproteobacteria bacterium
CGGCATGGTGATCTCCCGATTCAGGCGGGAAGCCACGGCGCTGTACTCGGTGCGGAATTTCCGCGCCTGCTCGGTTTGCCGTGAGGCTTCGGCCGTCGCCGGGTTCGCACGGGCCAGCGCCCGGGAATGAATGTCCTTGAGCTTTTTCACAAAGGTGGTCGCCGTCTCCATTTCATACCTCGCTTCCCTTGAGAGTGTTTTTCATGTTGGTGAAACGGTGCACCGTTCCGCCGCGGAACGCGTCCGCCTGCCGATCGCTGCCAAAAAAAAGCCCCTCGCGGTGTCTGGTACCGGAGGGGCTGTCGAAACCCGAATTCCTTCGCCGCCGGTCATGGGCAGCGTCAATGTAGGAATTTAGCCTTCCGCAGACACGAAGTCAAGCACGCGCCTCGACCACCCGGAGTACTACGACCCGGAACGCGTTCGCCGCGCCCTTTTCGTCTTCCGATCAGCGCGACCCCGGGCAGGTTTCGGATCGGCCTCAAGGTCTTCGATCGTCACGCCGCTCAGCGCACTCGCGGGGAGCTCTTCGAGGACGTCGAACTCGGCGAGCCGTCGTGCCTTGGCGTCGGCAGCCTTGATCAGCAGCCAGTTTTGACCGTGCTCTCCCGGCGGCGCCCACATCCGCACCAGCGTCCAGACCCCCCGAAGTTTTTTTCCCCGCAATTCAAATGTCAACTTTCCCTGACGGTATGCTTCGACCGGGTCGGGGTCATCCGAGAACCACGTGCCGGTATCCCAGACAATGACCGTTCCCGCGCCGTAGTCTCCCCTCGGAATGACGCCTTCGAACCGGCCGTACTCCAGCGGATGATCTTCGACCTCGATCGCCAGGCGTTTCTGGGCCGGATCGAGGGACGGGCCTTTCGGGACGGCCCAGCTCTTGTACACGCCGCACATCTCCAGGCGGAAGTCGTAATGCAGTCGCCTGGCGGCGTGTTTCTGGACAATGAAACGCCCGATCTCGTGCCGCAACGGCTCCCTGTTCCGCACTTCGGATCCGGCGGAACGGCCGCGTGCGCGGCGGCGTGGTCTGGAAGGCATGTGCGCAGGTCCTCCACGGTCAAGGAGATTCGGGTGGCGGCGGAATGATCCCTTCTCGCATCAGCACCTGCGTGGCAGCGCGGGCCTGCTGGATGACTCGGTGGGCTTCCCGGTACACTTGGTCGGCCGATTTGGACAGCCGGGCCACTCCTTCCTCCTGCGCCTTCATCGCCGTGGCCGCCGCCACGCGCGGATACACTTCCCACTCGTCCATGCCCGGCAGAATGCTGGCGGCGCTGATCCCCCGTTCGCGGGCGGCTTTGGCGAGTTCAAAGGCGGCGGCAATGGCCATGCCGTCGCTGATCGTCCGGGCGCGCACGTCCAGCGTTCCCCGGAAGATCGCGGGAAAGCCCAGCGAGTTGTTCAATTGGTTGGGAAAGTCGCCGCGTCCGGTGGCCACGATCCGGGCCCCGGCCTCGGCGGCCTCCCAGGGCCAGATTTCGGGAATCGGGTTGGCGCACGCGAAGACGATCGCGTCGCGGGCCATCTGTTTTACCCATTCGGGGCGAATGATGTTCGGCCCCGAAGCGGAAAAGGCGACGCAGACGTCGGCACCGCGCAGCGCTTCGGCGATTCCGCCGACGACTCCGTCGGCGTTCGTTTCCATGCAGATTCTCCATTTGTCGCGGAACTCCTCGCGGCGATCGGCAATGTCGCGGCGGTTCGGGTGCAGCGTCCCCTTCGTATCGCAGGCGACGATCCGGCGTACATCCACGCCGCTTGACGCCAGCAGCCGATAAGTCGCCACGTTCGCCGCTCCTGTCCCGATCATTGCGATTCTGGTCCCGTGCAGCTCCTTGCCGACGACCTGCAGGGCGTTGAGCAGACCGGCCAGCAGCACCGTGGCCGAACCCTGCTGGTCGTCGTGCCAGACGGGGATCTCCATCTCAGCTCGGAGGCGGTCGAGAATCCGAAAGCATTTCGGCTGCGAGATGTCTTCGAGATTGATCCCGCCGAACGAAGGCTCCAGCAGCTTGACCGTCTGGATCAGCGCTTCGGGGTCTTTGGTCCGCAGGCACAGCGGTACGGCGTCGACCCCGCCGAGGTATTTGAAGAGGAGCGATTTTCCCTCCATCACGGGAAGGCCTGCCTCGGGGCCGATGTCTCCCAGCCCCAGGACGCGGGTGCAGTCCGTCACGATGGCAATGCAATTGGCCTTGTTGGTGTGCTCGTAAACCAGATCGCGGTTGGCGTGAATGGCCCGGCACGGGGCCGCCACTCCAGGCGTATACCAGATCGAGAAATCGCTCAGATCCCGAACCGGGCATTTGGCCGCGATCTGCACCTTCCCGCGATAAAAGGGGTGCAGCCGAATCGCCGTTTCGGCCGGCTGAGCGGCTTTCGCCAGAAGTTCCTCTTTGTTTGTCATTTTGCAAAGATCCTCTGTTAGTTTTGCATGAAGTCGCGACCGTCCGGCCATACTGACCCGACGCGCCAGCGAGGCCGGGACAAACACACTCTCTCGCTAGCGCTTCGGGTTGGCGTCGGATTCCGTAACCCGAGGCCCCTTGACCGTCAGCAGCGCGCACGGCAAATGGCGCAGCACCTTGCGGGCGACGCTTCCCATCATCAGACGGCGGAGGCCCCCGCGCCCGGTGGCTCCCATCACGATAACGTCGGCATGATGCTCCTTCGCGGCGGCGATGATCTCGCTTTTCGGGTCGCCCTTCCGAATCTCCCTGGCCCACCGCACGGCACCGAACTCGACCCCATCCAGAAACTCTGAAAACTCGGCGCGCCATTCGGCGTCGTGAGCGACGGTCGCCCGCGCCAGAGTTCCGGGATCGCTCTCCGCGGCCAGCCATTTCAGCGGTGGCACGACGGCCGCCTGATCGAGCCAGCTCAGCGGCGGGACGACGCTCAGGACGACGAGTTCTCCACCGAACGCCCCTGCCAGGCCAATCGCCGTCCGCAGACCCTCCCGCGAAACGGCTGAATGATCGACGGGACAGAGGATCCTGGCGAACCGAACCGGCACGGCTCCCGGACGGACCGCCAGCACCGGCTTCGTCGCGTGCTGCATGACGGCTTCGGCAACTGACCCCGCGGAAAACACCTCGCCTGCCGCCAGGTCCCCTGCCCCGATCAGAATCAGGTCGACTCCCGCCTCATCGGCAGTACGGACGATCATCTCGGCCCGCGAGCCGATGCCGATCGGCAACGCCGTGGCGGAAATGTTACGGGCTGCCAGTTGATTGGCGACCTGCTGCAGGAGCCCCGCAGCGCGCTCCTGATATTCGTGCCGCATCAGCGGGCTGCTGGGCACCACGTCCGCCACGTGCAACAGCGTGACGTGGGCCCCCAGCCTGGCAGCCAGGTGCATGGCAGCCTCGGCGGCCTCCGCGCTCCCCCCGCGAAAATCGATTGCCAGCAAGATCGACTTCACCTTGTCCATGGAGCACGCTCCTTCCGGAGGGAATTGACCGGCTCGCAGGCCCCGCGCCAAAAGAAAAAAGCCCCTCGCGGCCCAAAAGGCCGGAGGGGCTGTCGTAGCCCGATCCCATCGGCTGCCGATCAAAGGCAGCCTGATCGGAATAGCCTACGCCGGATTCTCAGCAGGGTCAAGCAATCGCGCGATTCCCGTCACGCGAGCAGCGCCGCCAGCACTCCCGAGAGCACGATCCCGTCGAACGTCCCCGCACCGCCGATCGACAGCATGCCGACCGAGACTTTCGTGATGTCCTTGAGATGCAGGAGGTCGGCCCCCACCAGCGGGCCAAGCACGCCCGCCACAAAAGCCACCGGCGCCCGGACCGGATCGTAGGCGTGAGGCGCGAGGAGCAGCCAGGTCAAACCGATCGCCGTCACCGGCGAGGCGAGCCACGGCATCATGATCCCCACGCCGTTCACCGGGATCGCGATCAAATAGCAGATCGCCACGTTGACCGTGGCGACGATCGCCAGGGCCCCCAGCGGCCAGCCGCCGGCGTCCATCAGGTTCATCACCTGCCATGCCGCCAGGCCGACGGGGATCAAGCAGCCGCCGACGTTGACGGCGATGACGGTGTCTTCCCGCATGCGCACGAAGCGCGGCTGGTCCCATCCCCAGAAGCTGAAGATGGCCAGCGTTTCGACCAACTGCTGCTGCTCGCGCTGGAGATGGCGGATCGGAATATTGATCAGGCTGCCGGCAAAAATCCCGGCGATGACGACCGTGGCGGCCACGGCGCTCAAATGGAGATTCTCGAGAGCCGCCCGCATGGTGTCGATCAACACCAGCGGCATCAGGCAGACAAACAGCAGCGCCAGAAACAACCCCAGGCACCCGAGGGCTCCCCATAATCGCAGGACCCGCTGATTTGTGCCGTTCATGCTGATCCTCCCTGGAGCTTGACCGCAACGCCCTTCGTTGCCTTCGTTCTCTTCTGTTCACGACTTGTTGGCACCGATCTGGAACAGAAGGAAACGAAGGAAACGAAGGATGCACCAATTCGCTTTTTCTCT
>JBLMWR010000720.1:0-3121 GCA_050257335.1 Deltaproteobacteria bacterium
GGACGCCTTCACGATGTCACATAAGAACCTGCTTGCTCTCGGCCTGCTGCTTAGCCCCTCTTCAACGGGGAGGTCTTAGGTACCGTACAGCCAGCTTGACGGATCACCACAACCCTGAGACCTCCCGAGGTCTCGGGGTTTTTTGTTTTTTGGATCGTGTGTTTCAGCATTGAAACGCGTTTCCTCTCCCAGAGGGAGAATTCGGATTTCTTCCCCGGCGCGCCGGGATTCGTCATGAGTCATTCGTCATTCACCGCCACCGACTTTCCCCCTACAATTCAGCGTCCCCAGTTCTCCGGGAGTTTCCCATGTCCGACCGCGTCTTTATCTTTGACACCACCCTCCGCGATGGTGAACAATCCCCCGGCTGCAGTATGAATACGGCCGAAAAGCTCGAGGTCGCCGGGGCGCTGGTCGATCTGGGCGTGGACGTCATCGAGGCCGGGTTTCCCATCGCCTCTCCCGGCGATTTCGAAGCCGTGCAGGCCATCGCCCGGCAGTTCGGCGATCGGGGGCCGCTCATCTGCGGCCTGGCCCGCTGCCGCGAGGAAGACATCGACCGCGCCGGCAACGCCCTCAAGGAGGCGAAAAACAAGCGCATCCACGTCTTCCTCGCCACCAGTTCCATCCACCGGCAGTTCAAGCTGAAGATGGAAAAGTCCGAGATCGTTCAGAAGGCGGTCGAGTCAGTCCAGCGGGCCAAGTCGTTCTGCGACGACATCGAATTCTCGCCCGAAGACGCCGCCCGCACCGAGCTCGATTTTCTGTGCGAAGTCGTCGAAAAGGCGATTGACGCTGGGGCGACGACGGTCAACATCCCCGACACCGTCGGTTACGCGACGCCGACGCAATATTTCACCGTCATCAGCCATCTGAAAAAGCACGTGCCGAATATCGGCAAGGCGATCATCAGCACGCACTGCCACAACGATCTGGGCCTGGCGGTCGCCAACAGCCTGGCCGGACTCGAAGCCGGCGCCCGGCAGGTGGAATGCACGATCAACGGCCTGGGCGAACGGGCCGGAAATGCCGCGCTCGAAGAGATCGTCATGGCCCTGCGAACGCGGGCCGACTATTACCACCTGACGACCGGGATCAACACGAAAAAGCTCTGTGCCGCCAGCCGGCTGGTGTCGAGCATCACCGGCATGACCGTCCAGCGGAACAAGGCCATCGTCGGCCAGAACGCGTTCGCCCACGAGGCGGGAATTCACCAGCATGGGATGCTGCAGGAGCGGACCACGTACGAGATCATGCGCCCCGAGGACGTGGGGTTCACGGGAAGCAACCTGGTGCTCGGCAAGCACAGCGGGCGGCATGCCTTCCGCGACCGGATCGAGCAACTGGGGTTCAACCTCGACGACAAGACGTTCGAGAAGGTTTTCGACGACTTCATTGTCCTGTGCGACAAGAAGAAGAACGTCTACGACGCCGACATTACGGCACTCGTCGAAAATCGCACGACCGAAACCCCCGATCGCTGGCACCTGGTGTCGCTGCACACGTCCGCGGGAACCGGCGCGATTCCCACCGCCACAATCGAGCTGCAGGAGGACGGCAAGCCCCTCGTCTGCGACGCGGCGACCGGCGACGGACCGGTCGATGCCGTCTTCAACGCCCTCGAACGCATCACGCACATCTTCGCCCGCCTGCAGAATTATCAGGTGCGGAGCCTGACGGTCGGCAAGGAAGCCCAGGGGGAAGTCCTGGTCGAGATCGTGCACAATAACCGCGTCTTCCACGGCAAGGCGGCCAGCACCGACATCATCGCCGCCAGCGCCAACGCGTACCTCAAGGCGCTCAACAAGGCGGCGGCGAACCAGCACACCGAGCGACCCATTCATGCGCAGCATGAGTGAGACGATTTTGGAATTCGGATTTCGGATTTGAGCTCTCCCCCCTTAGCAAGGGCAGGCTGAAGCCTGAACTCCAGCTCATCCGCGGTTTTCCGCGACATCCGCGGGTTTGATTTTTTCAGCATCGATCCGGCAACTCGAAATGCGGCGCATTCTTCTGGTCATCCCGGTCTCCACGGCGGTCATCGCCGGGCTGGTGGCGTTCAAGCTGACGCGGCATTACGAGCTGCCGGCCGGCGAAGATTTCACTATCGTGGTGCGCCCCGCCCCGCTGCTGAAGCTTTACGACCAGAAATCGGAAATTGTGCGGCTCGAGCGCTACGTGGGGCGCAGCAAGCTGCTGATTGTCTTCTACGACGGCAGCCGCGGTCCCGAAAGCAGCCCGCTCCTCACCACGCTCCGCGAGCGCTATGCCGATCTGCACGCAACGGGTGCGGTCGTCCTGGCGATCAGCGCGGCACGCCCTTCCGAGAATCGCTACGGCAAGAACCTCGAGCATCGCAAAGCGGCGGGCCAGTCTGCCTCGGCAGCCGAGGAGATTCGGTATCCGTTCCCCGTGCTGTCGGATATTCTCTACGACTGGCACCGCCAGTACGGGGCGTTCGACGAGAAGACGGGGCAGCCGCGCGAGGCGGCGTTCATCGTCGATCGCGCGGGATACATCGAGTACGAGCACGTCGGCCCCGACCGCCTCGGCCGGATCGACGACTGGATCCGGGAACTGCGCGAGGTGCGGTGACGGCCCAACGTTCGCCAGTTTTCAAATTCAGACGAATGAACTTTGGTTACGGGAAGAGTAACCACGAAATTCGCGAAAGGCACGAAAAAAGAGACCGCGCGAAAGTCAGTCCAGCCGCCAGTCGGACCGCGTTCGTAGTTGTCCTGGTTGTTATTTATTTCGTCACTCGGTTTCGTGTCTTTCGCGTTTTTCGTGGTTTATTAACAACACTCAAGTGTCGACCAGGCCGAAATGCAGTTAGAGCAATGACGAATTTAACCGCGGATGACGCGGATACGCGCGGATAAACAGGAACGTGGTGAACCAGCACATCCGCGCGGATCTGCGCCATCCGCGGGTCCTTTTCGTCTGTTGAGAAAGAATGAATCAGACAAGCAATCCCCCGCAATTCAAGACTATTTCTGGGCGGTGGGTCGTCATCGCCCTGCTGATGTTCGGCGTTGCCGCCACGGCGACGTTGTGGGTTTATTCGAAGATGGAGCTGGCCCCGTTCGTGCCGCTCCTGAAGGCGCTGCGCGCGGAATTC
>JBLMWR010000721.1:0-3521 GCA_050257335.1 Deltaproteobacteria bacterium
CGGAAACCCGTGCTCGCCTCGAACGCGGCCGGCGCCTGCGCGAGGCGCTCAAACAGCCGCGTCTTAAGCCCTTGCGGCTGGCGCACGAGGCGGCGGTCTTCTTCGCCGTCGGCAGCGGCTGCCTCGACGCCATCCCCGTCGAGAAGGTGGGTGACTTTCTCGATCGGCTGTGTCGCCGTCTGGACGAGGTCGACGTCGATCTTTTGGCCGCTCTCGAACGCGACGAACCCCTCAGCGAGTCGGTCGCAGGTGGCCTGAAGCAGGCGTGCGCGGCCGTCGAGCGCGACCTTCCAAAGGAGTTGCGCGCATGACGATGGAAGAAACGCACCGCCGCCGTGAAGCCGTCGGAACCATCCACGACGTGGTCAGCGCCATGCGGGCCGTCGCGGCGGGCCGAATCCAGGGCGCGCAGCGTTCCCTGGCCGCCGCGCGGCGCTATGAGGAAATCGTCTCGCGGGGAGTGACGGCGCTGCCGGCCCCGGCGATGCGCCTCCCCGACCCGCTCCCCGGCGCGCAGACTCTGCTGGTGGTCATGATGGCCGAGCAGCCGTTGTGCGGGGCCTTCAACCAGGAGCTGCTTCCCCTCGTCGAGCGCCGCCGCAGCGAATTGGCCGCAACCGGCGCCGTGCGGCTCGTCGCGGTCGGGCAGCGCGGGACGCGGCTGCTGGCCTCGCACGGGATCGATCCCGACGAGAGCCTTTCCGCCGCCGCTTCGCTGCACGGCCTGCGCGACGTGGTCAAGCGCCTGGCCGCGGTGATGGGCCGGCGCTACGCCGTTGGGGAGCTGAAGGCCGTGCGCGTCATTTACAACCGTTTCCAGTCGATCAGCGAGCACGTCCCGACCGAAGCGCAGGTTCTGCCCCCGGACCTGACCCGGTTGCGAGGCGGCGTGAGCCGTCCCGAGCGGCGCTTTTACCGCTACCTTTCCGATCCGGCTCTCCTGGCGGGCCTCATCAGCGAATTCGCCTTCATCAGCCTGTATCGCATCGCGGCCGATTCGTTCGCCAGCGAACAGGCCGCGCGGCTGGTGGCCATGGACGGCGCGACGCGGAACACCGAGCAGCTCCTGCAGGATCTGACCGAGCTGGAACAGCGCGAACGGCAGGGAGAAATCACCCGGCAGGTGCTGGAGCTGATCAGCGCCCGCTTCGCGGTGTCGTAGCCCGGCGCGCCGGGAAATGCTTGAAGTACCCGCGAAAATCACGGACAATGACACGCCACGACCATCTTCAGGAGAAGCGCACATGCCAACAGACTCGAATGACACGGAATTGCTGCGCGAGGCTTGGGCAGCGCTGAGCGCCGCCAGCGAAGATCTCATCCATTTTCACAGCGAGAAAATGCCCGTCGTCGAGGGGCAACCCGGCCACGACGAATGGGAGCGCTGCGGTTGTGAGGTGGCCGTCACGGTCCGCGACATGAAGGTCGTCGAGCGGAAGCTATACGGCGAACTGGAGCGTCGCGGGGTGTTCACGTAAGCGCCGTCCGGGTCCATCTTCACGCCGCGTCCCGGGACCGCCGCTCGACCAGTGTCCGATTCGTCCTTAACTTTTGCATGGACTGGAATGTGCCCCGGAGGGCCGAGCGTGACTTGCGCCGCTCCGACCCCGCCACCCGGCACCGCTTGAGCGATGCACGCTCTCCGCGGGTTTCGCGGAACAGTTCTTGGCATGGTGCCCAACGGCGCGACCGAGCGGTTCTGGAAGCCCCGCAGGCGACGCCTGGCGGGGTTTTGTCATTTTGTCCCAGGAGAACGAACTGTGGAAACGCACAACGTCCCGATGCTCCCTTGCGGAGACTCGTCCGGCAACGCTGCGTGGCAGCCAATGTGGTGGAATCCCTCACGGTATTCCGACGCGTCGGCTGATTTTCTGCATCCCGGCAAAGGCGCCGGGGGAAAGCATCTTGGTTTTCAGGCGGCGAGCTTCAGGAAGCGACTGCGCCGCAGGCTCTTTGCTGCGACCGGCGTGGATGAGCCGGACACCCGACAAAGGAGAACAACATGTGCCGTCTCATGACAGATTTCAGTAATGTCGCGTCCCGATCTGCAACAGGCCTGAAATAGGCCCCCCTCCCACGGATTGTTCGTCTCGCCGCGCTCAATCTTGCCCTGGTGCTCACCGGCCCGGCCTTCGGCGATGAGAACAAAAGCACAGGCGGCCCCACGGGCTCCGTCAATTCCGCCAGCACTCCAGCTTCGTGCTGCGAGCACTACAGCGGCGAACAAGCTCACGGTCCTGCCGCCAATGAGAGCCCGCGTCATCGCGCCGCCCTAGGGGTGCTGTTGAGCGCGTCGGACGACGCCGTCATCATCGTGGGCGTGATTCCCGGAAGCCCGGCGGAACGGGTCGGCCTGCGCTCCGGGGACGAGATCCGTTACGTCGGCGACCAGCGCATCCGCACGATTTCCGAACTGACCGAAACGATCGGCGGATACCAGCCGGGCACGCGCGTCGATTTGTTGATTCTCCGCAACGGCCGACGTCAAATCGTCGAGGCCAACCTGGCTGCGCGGGAGGCGACCCTCGGCGGTCACGAGCGTCCCCGGGGCGACGACGCCGGACGAAGCGGCGGCCCGGCTGCCGGCGGCGGTGCGCCGGCGCCCCGCGGTCCGGGGGCCGGCCCTGCTCCCTCTGGCCCGACCAGCAGACAAATCCGCGAGCGGCAGCGGGTGCTCAGCCAGCGGATGCTCACACTGGAGCGGCAGATCTACCGCCTGCAACAGGAACTCAACGAGCTGCGCTATTCGCACAATCTCAACGCCCACGAAGCCGGCGACATGCAGGAGTGGTGGGAACGCCAGCATCACGGCCAGGCCGACGACGATCCGGCGCTCTTCCAGTAACGGTCCCGGGCGTCAACGGCAGGGCGTCACACCGCCCCGCCGGCAATTCCCTCCCGGCGAGGCGTTCTCGCTGTTGGCTGAGGATCAACCACGTCGTCGCTCAGAGCGAAATCCATGGCCCAGAGAAACGCGCCTGCCGCACCCAGAAGCAGCCCCGCTTCGATTACGCCGAATGCCGGCAGGGCATTCGGCTGGGAAGGAAGGATCATCTCGAACAGATCCAGCCACCGTCCCATCAGGATGACCAGGGCGACGCCGCCGAGAATATACGGATTTCGTTTGGCGGCCCGAAACAGGAGGACGGAAAAGGGAATGCCCCAATTGAGAGCCAGATTCAGCAGGCTGAGGGCCGGCCAGTGGTCGTGCGACCGCCGGACAAACCAGATCGTCTCCTCGGGATTGTTCACATACCAGATCAGCCAGTACTGGCAGAACCAGAGATACATCCAGAAGCTGCTGAAGGCGAAGAGCAGCGTTCCCAGATCATGCAGTTGACTTCCGCTCACCGGGAACTTCGAGTGACGACGTGACCTGCGCCAGACAACGAGTACGGTGATGGCCGCCAGGCTGCTGAGAAACAGGCCGCCGAAGTTGTAAACTCCGAACATCGTGCTCGTCCATTCCGGTTCGAGGGACATGATCCAGTCGTGGCTGGCCAGCCAGCAGGTGATCCCGA
>JBLMWR010000722.1:0-4401 GCA_050257335.1 Deltaproteobacteria bacterium
CCGCGCCCGTGTGGCAAAAGCTCCCCGCCTCGACGCGGCAGAAATCGCGACGCCGGCGCCTCAAACGGCTGCTGTCGGCGCTGGCGTATCCCCCTGAGCGGCGGTACCTCAAGTGGATCAGCATTTTCGACGATGCCCGGCTGCCGGAACTGTTTTCCGACGACTTTCGGGCCCATCCCGGAAATGCCGACCCGGCTGAATTCATTCTGCAGGCCTACCGCGAATGCCCGTCTCGCGATTTCGTCACCCGCACGACTTGCGCCGATGTCCTCACGTATCTCCCCTGCGACATCCTGAACAAAGTTGACATCGCCAGCATGGCGTACGGGCTGGAAGCCCGCTGCCCGCTGCTCGATCACGAGGTGGTCGAACTCGCCGCCGGGATGCCGATCGAATGGAAGTTGCAGCGCGGCCGGGGAAAGAAGATCCTGATCGAGACATTTGCGGACCTGCTCCCTCCCGCGATCCAGACGCGGAGCAAGATGGGGTTCGGCGTCCCGCTCGACCACTGGTTCCGAGGCGAACTGCAGCCGCTCCTCAAAGAGGTCCTCCTCGATCGCCGCAGCCTCGACCGGGGCCTGTTCCGGCCGCAGGCGGTCGAGCAGCTCGTGGAAGAACACGTCGCGTCCCGCTGGGACCACAGCTACCGCCTCTGGTCGCTGCTCGTCCTCGAGCTGTGGCAGCAGAAGTTTCTCGGTCGGTGACTCGGGCCGGCGACCGATCAGTTTGACAAATTCACGATACGCAACGTATCCTGCGGGCGCAGGCTGCTCGCGACGGGGAGTCTCCCCGGGCTTCGTCGCCCCAATCACGCCACGGCTGGCTGCGATCTTCAAGTTCAAGGGTGCGCGCCCCTTCCCGGGCTCCGAGTTGCGGCGCGAGGAATTCGAACCGGACGAAATTTCCATGGTCGATGTGGCATTACTCGGTGGGCTGCGCTTCGCCGCGGGACTGCCGCCGCAGACGCTGGCCGAACTGGCCGCGATGGCGAGCGTCCAGACATTCGCCCCGCAGAGCGTGATCTTCCGCGAAGGGGACATGTGCCCCGATATTTTTCTCATCGAGTCGGGGCACGTGGCTCTCGACATGCACGTCCCGGGCCGCGGGCCCGTTCGCATTCTGACAGTCGGCGCAGGTGAGTTCCTCGGTTGGTCGGCGTTGCTTAACGACGGGCCGATGACATGTATCGCGACGGCATTGGACACGATCCGACTGGTTGCCATTCCCGGGGCCAAACTCGGCGCGCTCTGTGAAGCGAACCACGAAATCGGTTTTCGCGTAATGCAGCAGATGGCGCGGGCCCTGGCGCAGCGGCTGGTCGCCACGCGATTGCAACTCCTCGATCTGTTCCTGGTCGGCCGATGAATGCCCCGGAAGCGACAACCACGCAGCGATTCCTGGACCGGAGCGGTCTCGACGCCCTGATCGGCGTTCTGCACGGCGACGGATATCTCGTCATCGGGCCGACCCTCGCGCAGGAGGCCATCGTCTACGACGAGGTCCGCAGCATCGGCGACCTCCCCAAAGGATGGACCGACGTGCAGGAGCCCGGCAAATACCGCCTGGAGCGCCGCGGCGACGATGCGCTGTTCGGCTACGTGGTGGGTCCCCATTCGTGGAAGCGCTATCTCTTTCCTCCGCTGGCGACCGTGGCCACCGCCGACCGTACGGCAACGGGATGGAAAATGGAAACGCCGGCCGACCCTCCGCCGCGCTACGCCTTTCTGGGGGTGCGCGCCTGCGAACTGGCGGCTCTGGCAGTGCAGGACCGGGTCTTTCTCGACGGTGCGTACGTCGATCCGATCTATAAGGCCCGCCGGGAAAAATGCTTCCTGATCGCCGTCAACTGCACGCAGGCGGCCAGCACCTGCTTCTGCACGTCGATGAAGACGGGGCCCCGTTGCCGATCGGGCTTCGACCTGGCGCTCACCGAGCTGCCCGGCGGATTCGTCGTCGAGACCGGGAGTGACGCCGGGGCTGCGATGCTCGGCCGGGTTCCCGTCCGCGATGCTGCCGGCAACGAGCTGACAGCCGCCGAAGCCGCCCGCCAACAGGCAGTGCAGCAGATCACGCGGCAGATGGACACGACCGGCATTCGCGACCTGCTGCTGGGAAACCTGAATCATCCGCGGTGGCAGGAAGTCGCAACCCGCTGCCTGTCGTGCACCAACTGCACGATGGTCTGCCCCACCTGTTTCTGCAGCAGTGTCACCGACGTTCCATCGCTCGACGCTGACCACATCGACCGCCAGCGCGCCTGGGAATCGTGCTTCAACATCGACTTCAGTTACATGAACGGCGGCGGCGTCCGCAACGACATCCGCTCGCGTTACCGCCAGTGGTTGACGCACAAGCTGGCCTCGTGGATCGATCAGTTCGGCACCTCGGGCTGCGTCGGCTGCGGGCGGTGCATTACGTGGTGCCCGGTGGGAATCGACCTCACCGAAGAGGTCGCGGCGATTCGGGGAGGGGAATCTTGTACAGCGACTCCTCCGGCAGCGCCCACCGGGCCCGCGCACGGAACATGACGGGATCAACGAAATGATTGCTTACAGAGGCACGAAGGGCATTGCAGGTGTTACAGCCCCGGAGGGGCGAAATATTTTAGCCGGTGGCGCAAGCCACCGGACGAAGACGCCAGCGAGCGGGAAGCCCCAGAGGGGCGACATAGAGCGGCCCGTGCGTGTGTCGTTGCAACGCAACCGGAGGGCCAGGACGGGCCTTGCGAGTGAAACGGACAAGCGGCGCCTGCAGTGCGCCAAGCCTATGTCGCCCCTCTGGGGCTCTTGTCTATGCTTTAACAGCTCCAGGGGCTGGCGCCCCTGGCTAAAATATGCCGCCGCCCCGCGGCTTGCGTATCAAGCGGGGTAACTGTGATCGCGAACACGTTTCCCTCCTGCACCGATCCGTGGCTGGCCCATGAAGTGGTCATCGACCGCATCACCCCCGAAGTCGAGAGGGTCGCGACGTATCACCTGCGGTTCACCGATCCGAAAACCGCCGCGGCGTATCGCTTCCTTCCCGGTCAATTCAACATGCTTTATCTGCCTGGGGTGGGTGAAGCCGCCATCTCGGTCAGCGCAAATCCCCGCAGCCGGGAGTCCTGGGCCCATACGATCCGTCTGGCGGGAAACGTGACCCATACTCTCGGGCAGCTCGGTGTCGGCGGTTCGCTGGGGCTGCGCGGACCGTTTGGCAGCCATTGGCCGGTCGAATTGGCTTCCGGCAGAGACCTCGTGCTCGTCGCCGGAGGGATCGGGCTGCCGCCGCTGCGCCCCGTCATCTATGATGTCGTGTCACGCCGCGACGCGTTTCGCGACGTGACGGTCCTCTACGGCTCGCGCACTCCTGATTTCCTGGTCTACGTCAACGAGTACGACGCGTGGCGGGCGCAGAAGATCGACGTTCGGCTCACGGTTGACCGCACAGCGCCGGGCTGGGAGGGCAACGTCGGCGTCGTGCCGCTCCTGCTCGATCGTCTGACGCTTCGCGATCCGGCGGAAACGGTCGTCTTCACGTGCGGGCCCGAAGTGATGATGCGCTATGCGGCGAAGTCGGCACTCAAGCAGGGGATCCCGGAGGAAAATATCTGGCTCTCGATGGAGCGCAACATGCAATGCGCCGTCGGGCTGTGCGGGCATTGTCAGTTGGGACCGGCCTTCATCTGCCGCGACGGCCCGGTGTTCCGCCACGACAAGATTGAGCCGTTCATGACCGTGGAGAGCCTGTGATGGAACGCAAACCGAAACTGGCAGTCTTCAAGTTCGCCTCTTGCGACGGGTGTCAGCTCTCGCTGTTGGACTGCGAAGACGAGCTGCTGGCCGTCGCCGGGGCGGTGGAGATCGACTACTTTCTGGAAGCCACCAGCCGCATCGAATCGGGGCCGTACGACGTGGCCCTCGTCGAGGGTTCGATCACCACGCCCGAAGACGCCGAGCGGATCCGCAGGGTCCGCGAACAGTCGCGGTTCCTGATGACGATCGGGGCCTGTGCCACCGCCGGCGGCATCCAGGCCCTGCGCAACTGGGGGGATCACCAGGAATTCCTGCAGGCGGTCTACGCCCGGCCCGAATACATCAGCTCGCTGGCGACGTCGACGGCGATTGCCGATCACGTCCCCGTCGACTTCGAATTGCGGGGCTGCCCGATCAACCGCCATCAACTGCTGGAAGTCCTGACGGCGCTGATCGCCGGCCGCCGCCCGCGGACGCCCACCCACAGCGTCTGTCTCGACTGCAAACGTCGCGGAACGGTCTGCATCACTGTCGCGCGGGGCGTCCCCTGCATGGGCCCGATCACGCAGGCCGGATGCGGGGCGATCTGTCCCAGTTACGACCGGGGCTGCTACGGGTGTTTCGGGCCGGCGGCGCAGCCCAATCCCGTCAGTCTCGACACGCACCT
>JBLMWR010000723.1:0-3158 GCA_050257335.1 Deltaproteobacteria bacterium
GGGGAAGAGCCGCGGTTTCTCGCGCGGCGGCTGGTGATCGCCGCCGCCGAGGACGTGGGGAACGCCGACCCGATGGCGCTGGTCCTGGCGAACGCCGCCGCGCAGGTAACCGAGTTCGTGGGGATGCCCGAATGCCGGATCCCGCTCGTCCAGGCGGCGACCTACATCGCCCTGGCGCCTAAGTCGAACGCCACGATCAAGGCGATCGACGCGGCGATGGAAGACGTGCGGACGCAGCGCGTCCTCCCGGTGCCGGTCCATCTGCGCGACGCCCACTATCCGGGAGCTGAACGGCTCGGCCACGGCGTCGGCTACCAGTATGCCCACGACTACTCCGGCGGCTGGGTGGCGGCCGACTATCTCGGCGTCGAGAAGACGTACTACGAGCCGGTCGAGCGGGGGCTGGAGGCGGAACTGAAGAAGCGGCTGGAGGACTGTAAGGCCCGGCGCCGGGCGGCGAAAGAGGGCGAGTGAGCTCTGCTTTGTCGCCGCGTAGGCGAACGCTGGCAGGGTAGAATTCGTCTGAAGACCGGATTTACGCCTACGTCGCCTGGCGTTACCCCGAGGCGGTGTTTGAGGCGGTCTTGAGGAGGTTTCGGGCAGCGAGCACGCGGTCCCTCGTCTCCCGGAAATCGGGGGCCCAAGGCATGGCTGCAATTGCTTCAGACGTGAAGCGTTCGGCCTCATCAAGGTCGTCCAAACCGCCGCCAAGACGCGACGTCGCGATTGCGTTCAATATGTACGGTCGCTCGATCGAATTTTTCGGTGCCAGCTCAAGCCAACGGGTCCACATCTGGCCCGCGGCGTCAACGTTTCTGAGAGCGTACTGCACGTACCCGAGCTCGCAAAGGCAAGTCAGATCATTGGGTCTCTCGCGCAGTCCCTGCAACAGCCACTTCTCCGCTTCCGCAAATTCCCCACGCTCCTGGCAGTCCGCGGCCTCGCAGTAGAACCGCCCAAAAACCCAGTCTGCGATTTCCACATCCGGGGCAGAGAGAGTCTGCTTCATCAGCAAAAAATCGCTGCACGTTTGTCGGGAATCGATCGTCAGCTTGCGCGGAATCAGGATCTGAACGAACAGGATGAGGTTGACGGCCGCGAACATCCGACTGGCGGAGGCCAGCGTCCCATGTTTTTGTACTGCGACGACCGTGAGCGATCCAAGCATCAGCAAAATCGTAACGACGGGCCCACAAAGCGTGGACGAGAACCACTTGAACCGCGCGTGCCTGGCGCTTTTGAACCACATAGTGGTCAGGCCACCGTACGGGATCGAGCGCAGTTCGAACGCGCAGTTGAACATCCTTATACGGAAGATGCGCGTCCCGAACCGCCCGATCGAAATTCGCGCGACGCGCAGCCCCACGGCGAATCCCGCCAGGGCGTGGCCAAGCTCGTGCAGCAGCACAGCGACGGGATAAAGCACTGCACACAGAATGAGTCCTGGTGCGACGGGGAAACCGCTTCCTATTGTGAATTCAAACGACATGAATCCGCACACGGCGACAGCAGTCCATGCAGCGACACGCCATCTATTCCGGACCGAACGTCGTTTCGACCAGCAGAGGGGGCAGAGAAAATCCTCTCCAGCAGCGGGGACGCAGTGGAAGGCTGCTTCCAGGGGAGACTCGACGCCACATTCGCGGCAGCGTGTCAATCGGTGCTCCGCGCGGCTAACGGCTGAAACGTCATCTGCAAACGTATGCTTCAAAATGAGCCTTCAATTTGCAGTTTACAATCTGCAATTTTCATTTTGCAATTGTGTGCCGCGCACACCACTTCACCCGACCCCCCCTGCCCCCCCTTGCTAAGGGGGGGAGAGGCTGATTGGCCATTCCACCCGCGATTTGCTCCTTTCGCCGTTCTTCACTGCCGCAGGACGTGCTGGTTGGCCATGGAGATGCCGGAGAGCATGGAGCCGACGATGCCGAGGTAGCCCTGATCGGTGCCGCACAGGAAGAGGTTGTCGAGATGCGTCGTGCCGGACCATTGCTTTCGGGGCGCGCCGTAGACGCAGCCGTTGACGTGGCCGGTGAACTTTTTGATCGTGCGGGGGGTGAAGATGTCGGTGTCGATGACGGTCGGGCGGAAATCGGGAACGTGCTGCAGTGCGGATTCGATGATCCGGTCGTTCCACGTTTTTTTCTGGGATGTGTACTCCTCATCGGTAAAATTCATCCAGCGATCCGGATTTGCCAGGGCGGTGATCCGGATCGCCCCTTGTTCCAGCGGTTCGTCATAAGCGAAATTGTTGGGCGAGCAGATGATCCCGCTGCGCACGTCGCACGGCTCCTCGGGAACCGCGTAAATAAATTCCGGCACGTTGCTGTAAAAGACGATCGTCTCGCGATGCCCCAGATCGGCGGGCTGGCAGTTGAGCGTGGCGATCGTCTCTGCGAATGAAATCTGCCCCGCCGCCGGACCGTTGTCGGAGAATTGTGACTCTATCGGCTGCCGATCGCATAACCGCATCGTTTCGACATGGCCCGCGGACGAGATAATGCGATCGGCTGTGGCGGTGGAGCCATCGTCGAAAATGACGCCGGTCGCGCGGCTGCCGTCGGTCAGAATTTCGCGGACGCCGGTGCGCAGCCGCAGTTCTCCCCCCAGCTCTTTGTACCGGCGAACAAGCTGCTTCAGGATCAGCCGCACGCCTTCGCGAGGGCGCGAGAACCCCTCCCGGTAAATGCTGTGGAACATGATCGCAAACTGCGTGAACTCCATGTCGTGCGGCGTGGGGCTGCCGTAGAACATCAGGGGGCATAGCAGCATGTCGATGAGGAGGGGATCGGAAAGATAGCGAGCCAGAACTTGCCGCGCGGTGAGCTCGGGGTCGATCACCTTCCCCAGCTCCAGCTCTTCGAGAAAAAGCGCCAGTCGGCGAAAGCCATCGATCTGGGCCGGGAATTCTTCGGCGACCTGGCTGATGAGCAGCTCGAAGTCGTTGTTGAACCGCAGCGCCGTGCCGGGAAAGGCGACTCGCGAGCCGTACTGCGGGGAGAGGTCGAAGTCGTCCCACGAGAGGCGCAGTTGCCGGAGGATCTTGCTCAGCGGACCGGTTCTGGTCCCGGGCGGGGCATAATTGGTGACGGCATGGAGCCCCACGTCGTAATTGCGGTTCCGCAGCCGGTAGAACGAATTCAGCCCGCCGATCGTCG
>JBLMWR010000724.1:0-4461 GCA_050257335.1 Deltaproteobacteria bacterium
GGACCCGAGAAACCCGCACTGCTTGAAGATCTTGAGGCACGGGGCCTGCAGAATGCGGCACAACTGACGGGGGCGGTCGACCCCGATGCCATTCCCGGCCTGCTGGCCTCCATGGACGTCGCTTGCGCTCCCTACCCGGATCTTTCGGATTTTTATTTTTCGCCGCTGAAAGTCTACGAGTACATGGCCGCCGGCCGGCCCGTGGTCGCCAGCCGGATCGGTCAGCTTGCGGACCTGATCCAGCATGAAGTGAGCGGCCTCTTGTGTCCTGCCGGTGACGCAGGCGCGCTGGCCGCGGCCCTTCAGCGGCTGCGCGATCGCCCCGATCTGCGCCGCCGGCTGGGGACCGCCGCGCGAGAAACCGTGCAGCGCAAGCACACATGGAAGTCCGTCGTCGGACGTCTCCTCAATCTGGCGGGCGTCGATCACGCCCCTTCACCGGCCCGCCGAGGGCGTGCGAGGCCGGGGGCCCGGGACGTCCCCCGCGCCGTGCCACCGGTCGTCGCGTCGCAGCCGTTCCCGATCCCGGGAGGCCGCTGAATGGCTCGTCCGAAATCGATTCAGGAGTCCCTGCCGGGCCTGTGGCGGATCCTCCGCCGCTTCTGGCCCTGGATCCGCCCGCAGCGGCGGCTGATGGCCGGCTCGCTGCTGGCTCTGTTCGCCAGCATCGGCCTGCGGCTGCTGGAGCCCTGGCCGCTGAAATTCGTCCTCGACCGGGTCATCCCCGGCGACCGCGCCCGGCAGCACACGGCTGTCCCCGGCATCGAAAGCCTCGACTCGCTGACGCTGCTGACCGTCGCGGCCGTGGGGCTGGTCGCGATCATCGGCCTGCGGGCGCTCATGGACTATTACAATTCGGTGGGCTTCACCCTGGTCAGCAATCGCGCCCTGCGGGATTTGCGCAATCACGTCTACTGCCATCTGCAGGGCCTGTCGCTGGCCTACCATCACCGCGCGCGAAGCGGCGATTTGATCGTCCGCGTCACGCGCGACGTCAGCCTGCTCCGCGACGTCGTCTCCACAGCCATGCTGCCTCTCGTCGCCAGTCTTTTCATCCTGGCAGGGATGGCGGCGGTCATGTTCTGGCTGCAGTGGCGGCTGGCACTTCTGGCGACTGCGATGGTTCCCTGCTTGTGGTTCACGACGGTCCGCGTTTCCCGCCGGATCCAGGAAGCAGCCCGCGGCCAGCGTCAGCGCGAAGGAGCGATGGCCGCAACCGCCGCCGAATCCATCGCGGCCATCAAGATCGTGCAGGCTCTTTCGCTGGAGGGAATGTTCGCCAGGGACTTTTCCTCGCTTAACAACAAGAGCCAGCAGGAAGACACGAAAACCAGCCGGCTCTCGGCCCGGCTCGGGCGAACCGTCGATTGTCTGCTGGGAATCGCCACGGCGATGGTGTTGTGGTACGGCGCCCGGCTCGTCCTGCGTGCAGAACTGACGGCGGGTGAACTGGTGGTCTTTCTCACGTATCTCAGACGGGCCTTCAGCCCGGCGCAGGATTTCGCCAAGTACACCGGGCGGCTCGCCAAGGCGACGGCGGCGGGCGAGCGCGTGCTGCATCTGCTCGACCAGGCGCCTGAGGTCAAGGACGTGCCGGGGGCCGTGCCGGCCGGCCGGTTCCAGGGCCGCATCCGCTTCGAGGACGTGAGTTTCGGATACGACCCAGCCCGTCCCGTGCTCAAGGGAATCGACTTCGAGGTTCTCCCGGGCCAGCGCGTGGCCCTGGTCGGCCCGTCCGGCACAGGCAAATCGACGATCGTCAGCCTGATTCTGCGACTTTATGATCCGAACCACGGACGCGTGATGATCGACGGACGCGACGTGCGCGACTACACGCTGGCCTCGCTCCGCGCGCAGAGCAGCGTGGTGCTGCAGGACAGCATCCTGTTCGCCGCCAGCATCCGCGAAAATATCGCGTACGGTGCCCCGCAGGCGACGCCCGACGAAGTCGAAGCCGCAGCCCGTCTGGCCAATGCCCACGATTTCATCCAGGCTCTGCCTCAGGGATACGACACCGTGGTCGCCGAGCGCGGCGTCACGCTGTCGCACGGACAGCGGCAACGGATTGCGATTGCCCGCGCCGCCGTCCGCCAGACCCCGATTCTCATCCTCGACGAGCCCACCACCGGCCTGGACGAGGAGAACGAGCGTGCCGTCACCGAAGCGCTCGAACGCCTGGCGGCGAATCGGACCACATTCCTCATTACCCACAATCTGCAATGCTCAAGCCGGGCAGACCTCATCCTCTACGTGGAAAACGGCCGCCTGAAAGAGAGCGGACCGCCCGCCGGGCTGATGGAGGCCAACGGCCGCTATGCCAAGCTGTACAAACTGCAGACATCCCTTTTGTCGCATCCTGCGCGTGAGACGCCCCATGCCCTCATCACCTGAAATTGCCCCCGAACCGGTGGGAGCGGACTGCCTGACCGCTGCCGCAAATCCTTATCTCTTCGTGGTGGGATGCCCGCGCTCCGGAACGACCCTGCTGCAGCGCATGCTCGACCATCACCCCCAGTTGGCTGTGGCCAACGATACGCATTTCATCCCCCGCTGCATCGAAAAAACGGTTCCCGAGGCGATCCCTCTGGCCGTCCGCGGCGCGGACTTGACGCTGACAGCCGAGCTCATCGACGCGGTGAAATCGTATCATCGCTTTCCGCGACTGGGGCTCTCGCCGGATTCCGTGGATCAGGCCGCTCGCGCATCACGCACCTATCGCCAGTTCGTCAGCGCCTTGTATGCCGCGTACGCGAAGCAGCACGACAAGGCGCTGGCGGGCGAAAAGACCCCCGATTACGTGCGGCACATCCCACTTTTGCACGGGCTGTTTCCTGCCGCCCGAATCGTCCACATCATTCGTGACGGACGGGATGTCGCGCTCTCGACCCTGGAATGGGCCACCGCCGAGAAAGGGCCGGGAAAGTTCGACTTGTGGCGCACCGAGCCGGTGGCTGTCTGCGCCCTGTGGTGGCGGTGGCTGGTTGGCAGCGGCCGCGAAGCGGGGCGCAAACTGTCGCCGGCATGTTATTTCGAAGTGGGCTACGAAGACCTGCTCGCTCACGTCAAAGCGAGGCTCTGTTCCCTGTCCGCGTTTCTCGATCTCTCCTATTCGCCCGAGATGGCGGCCTACCATGAAGGAAAAAGCCGTTCGCAGCCCGGCCTCTCGGCCAAGAAAGCCTGGCTCCCCCCGACGCAGGGGTTGCGCGACTGGCGGACGCAGATGGCCGACCGTGACGTCGCCCTGTTCGAAGCCCTGGCCGGCGATCTTCTCGCCGATCTCGGGTACGACCGCGCCTTCACCACCTTCTCGCCTGAAATCACCTCTCGCGCCGAATCCTGCGAGCACTGGTGGCATGCAAATGCGGCGCCGCGGCACGGGATGGCCGAAGCGCAATCGGCATCCGGATCTGACCTCTCCGGATAGATTCCCGATGCCCGGCAGCTTCCCAATGTTCGGCAATTCGTATGCTCTCGTCCGCTGATCTCGAACTCGTCCGACGCGACCTCGCTCTTCCGGGATTGTCCATCGCGCTCGACCCGGATGCATTGCGAGACATCCTGCGCCAGGGACTGCCGGAATGCGACCTGGGCGCCGCGACGTGCACCTATTTGAGATACAAGCCCGGCACGAGTTGTCTGGCGGCCTGGCGGGTGGAGGTCGCAAGCCAGCCGATCGAACTTTACGTCAAGGCTCATCGCCTGGGTGCGCACGAAAAGCTCGATAAAGCGGCTCGGCCGACACGCGTCGCCGGCCCGCTGGGCGCCGGGCGTTTCGTTCGGAACGAACTGGGCCTGGCTGTTTCCCTGTTCCCGAACGATCGACGGCTGCGCGCCATCGCGCGCCTGGCGGATCCTGCCAGACGTGAGAAGCTGTTGCGCGAACTGCTCCCCGACCAGCCGAGCCTCTGGAAGGGCGCTGTCGAGACGCTGCGGTACAAACCGGAACGCCGGTACGTCGCTCACCTCCGCACCCCGGAAGGCGATCAGGCGGTGTTAAGGTTCTATGCCGCGACCGATTTCACGCAGCTCGCCAGGCAGCCCTTCTCCTCCGAAGGGACGTTGCGCGTCCCGCGGCGGCTCGGGCTCTCCAGTCCCCGCTGCGCCGTCGCGTGGGAATGGCTTCCGGGGCGTTCGCTCGGCGAAGTGATCAAAGATGCGGTTCTTCCGATCGAGGCCATTCGGCGAACCGGCGCTGCCCTGTCGGCGCTGCATGCGCAGCCCGGCGATGGCTTGCGACGCTCATCGCGCGCTGCCGAAGCCGCCAGTCTCCGCGCTGTGGCGGACGGGCTCATCGCGCTGTGCCCGGCGCTCGGCGGGCGAATCGGCGCGATCGCCGGTCGATTGATCGGCGACCTCGAGCATGAGCCCCCGGCCTTCCGGCCGATTCACGGGGACTTCTATGCGCACCAGGTGCTCGTTTCGGAAAGCCTCCTGTGCCTCGTCGACTTCGATGAAGCGCTT
>JBLMWR010000725.1:0-8316 GCA_050257335.1 Deltaproteobacteria bacterium
CGGCAGTTGATTCCGCCGGCCGATGAGGGATTCTCGGCCCTCATCGAAGACCTCGCCGCCCGCGGTTTGCTCGATTCGACGCTCGTGGTGGCGATGGGGGAATTCGGCCGGACGCCGAAGATCAACAACAGCGCCGGGCGCGATCACTGGCCCGACTGTTACAGCGTGGTGCTTGCCGGCGGAGGCGTCCGCGGCGGGCAGGTGTACGGCGCCAGCGATAAAATCGGCGCCTATCCCGACCGCGACCCCGTCGTGCCGGGCGATCTGACGGCGACGATCCTGCGGCGGTTCGGCATCGACCCGGCCCGCGAGATCCACGACCAGACCGGCCGCCCGATCCGGCTGTCGGACGGGCAGCCGTTGTGGTCGCTGTTCTAGCGCCGGGCGAAGCTGAAACGACTCGTTGATTTTCCACCGGGGCTGCCCTAAGATCGGATCTCTCAGCAAAAGCACCACTTTGCGACAGGAGACCGCGCTTATGTCGACTGCTTCGGGGGGCGGGATCACCAGCGTCTTGCAGGAAACCCGCACGTTTCCGCCGCCGCGCGAATTCGCCGCCGCGGCCCACATCAAGAGCGAGGCTGAATATGAGAAGATGTGGCGCAAGGCGAAGGACGACCCCGCGGGGTTCTGGGGGGAGCTTGCCAATCACCTGCACTGGTTCCGCAAGTGGGACAGGGTCCTCGAAGGAGAGATGCCCAACGCGAAGTGGTTTGTGGGAGGCCGGCTCAACGCCTCGTACAATTGCCTCGACCGGCACCTGGCGACGTGGCGAAAGAACAAGGCCGCCATCATCTGGGAAGGGGAACCGGGAGACAGCCGCGTTCTGACTTACCAGGACCTGCACCGCGAAGTGTGCAAGTTCGCGAACGTCCTGAAAAAACTGGGCATCAAGACCGGCGACCGGGTGACGCTGTACCTGCCGATGATTCCCGAACTGGCCATCGCCATGCTGGCCTGCGCCCGGATCGGCGCCCCGCATTCGATTATCTTCGGCGGTTTCAGCGCCGACGCCGTCGCCGAGCGCAACAACGACGCCCAGGCGAAGCTCGTCGTGACGGCCGACGGCGGCTGGCGGCGCGGAAAAGAGGTCGAGCTGAAGAACTCTGTCGACGTCAGCCTCGAGAAATCGCCGTCGGTCGAAAACGTCGTCGTCGTTCGCCGTACGGGGACGCCCATCCACATGGAGCCGGGGCGCGACTACTGGTGGCACGACCTGATGGCCGACGCCAGTTCCGAATGCGACGCCGAGCACGTCGATGCCGAGCATCCTCTCTTCATCCTCTACACCTCCGGCAGCACGGGCAAGCCCAAGGGAGTGCTGCACACGACCGGGGGCTACACGCTGGGGACCATGCTGACGTCGAAGTGGGTGTTCGACCTGAAGGACGAAGACACGTACTGGTGTACGGCGGACATCGGGTGGGTGACGGGGCACAGTTACATCATTTACGGCCCCCTCGCCAACGGGGCCACCTCCCTCATGTACGAGGGGGCCCCCAACTGGCCCCACGAGGGGCGGTTCTGGGAAATCATCGAGAAGTACAAGGTCAACATTTTCTACACCGCCCCCACGGCGATCCGCGTGTTCATCAAGTGGGGGGACGACTGGCCCGGCAAGTTCGATCTCACGAGCCTGCGGCTCCTGGGGTCGGTGGGAGAACCGATCAATCCCGAGGCGTGGATGTGGTACCACAGGGTGATCGGGCAGGAGCGCTGCCCGATCGTCGACACGTGGTGGCAGACCGAGACCGGAACGATCATGATCAGCCCGCTCCCCGGGGTGACCACGACCAAACCGGGAAGTTGCACCAAACCCCTGCCGGGGATCGTCCCCGATGTCGTCACCAGAGACGGCCAGAGCCAGCCGCCCAATACCGGGGGCTTGCTGGTGATCCGGCAGCCCTGGCCCTCGATGCTGCGGACGCTGTACGGCGATCACGACCGGTTCGTGAAGACGTACTTCAGCGAAGTCCCCGGCTGCTATTTCGCCGGGGACGGCGCGCGGCGCGACGACGACGGCTACTACTGGGTGATGGGGCGGGTGGACGACGTGCTGAACGTGGCCGGGCACCGCCTGAGCACGATGGAAATCGAAAGCGCGCTGGTGTCGCACCCCCAGGTGGCCGAGGCGGCGGTCGTTGGTTTTCCGCACGACCTCAAGGGAGAAGGCATCTGCTGTTTCGTGACGCTGACCGCCGGCGAAGGGGACGAAGACCTCAAGCAGCACTTGAAGGACCACGTCCGCAGGCAGATCGGGGCGCTGGCCGTCCCCGACATGATCCGCTTCTCGAACGCGCTGCCGAAAACCCGCTCGGGCAAGATCATGCGGAGACTGCTGCGTGACATCGCCGCCGGCCGGGAGAAAATCGGCGATACGACCACACTCGAGGATTATTCGGTGCTGGCGAAGCTGCGGGCCAGTGAAGAATGAGTTCCGGGAAACCCGCGGGCCCATAAGGATCGACCCAAAATGGGTTTGACGAGAGTCCGTTTCGACTGGGCTAATCTGCGAACCGTAAACGAATTGTGCGGGCCGCGCGAGTTCGCGAAGGCCCTGCTCCACGAATTTCATGCCGTTCAGCAGTCCGACTTCGGCAACTGGCTGTCGTTTTCGTGTTCGGATGAAAGCGTCCGCGGAGTGATCGAGCTGGCGTACTATGCCAGCCTGCTCGAAGAAGAAGGCCGGCCGACGCGGTTCCGCATCGTCTTCGGAGATGACGACGTCGACGCCCTTCCTTATTCCCGTCTGGCCCGGTTCGATGCCCCCGTGTGCATCAACGACGTGGCCGACGTGATGAAAATCGCGCCCGCTCTGACCAGCCAGGAAGTCGCGCTGTGGATGACCGAGCGGAAGGGAAAAAGGACGGAGTCCTGGCTGGAATGCCTGGGGCTGCTCAACGCGGGGGTCGATTCGCAGCGGGTCATGATCGGGTTTCCCGATGCGGTCGTCACGGGCAGCCAGACGGTCGTCCATCGCCAGACGCATCTGACGCTGTCGGTCGAGGGGAGCGGGCACCTGCGGGCCAGCTTCGGACTCCTCTGGGAATACGCGCTCCGTGCCGGGGTCGTCATGCCCACCACCCTGGTCGCCACGACCCCGCCGCTTGAAGCGGTCCTTGCTGATTCCGAAAGCATCGTCCGCCGGCGCTGTAAAGCCCTGTATCCCGATCTCCCGCTCCCCGAGTACGTCCTGCAGAATGCCCGCGAAATTACCAGCCTGTGGACGCGAATTCTGGACACGGCCGTCTCGCGGCAGCACGGCGGGGCCTTCATCATCCTGCCCGAAGAAACGGTTTCGCTCGACGCCATCCGCAAAACATACAACATCTACGACGGTGTGCCCGTCGATCTCGACCTGGGTGCGCACCTGGCCGAGTTCTCGGCCTCCTGCGGGCGGCTGTTCAACCTGCGGCGATTGACGGGGGCCGAAAGTTCGGAATCGCTCGTGCAGCAGCTCTGCGACCAGCAGAACGAATGGCTCGCGCTGCGCGGCCAGTTCCAGGTGGCGCTGAACGCCGCCGCGGGGCTGTCGGAGGTTGACGGCTGCGTCGTGCTCGACCGGGGGCTCCGGATCGGCCTGTTCGGAGGGAAAATCCGGTCTTCGGGCGCCACGAGCCGGCCGTCGGGGAAAGCGCTCGACTTGCGCGACTGGTATGCGCGCGACGTCTCGATCGAACACGACATCCGCAAACTGGGGACGCGCAACCAGTCGGCGTGCCAGTTCTGCCGCGAACATCCGCATGCGCTCGCCTTCGTCATTTCCCAGGACGGAGACCTGCGGGTCTACTGCAGCGACGACGAAGCCGCGTACGCCTTCGAGGCCCTGGCGCCCTGTTGACCTGCCCCACGGCTACTTCGCCTTGAGCAGTTCCTCGACCAGCTTGATGACATCGTCGTAGGTGAAATTGTCCTCTTCCGTCTTGGCCTGTTCGTTGTCAAAGCGCTTGACCAGCTTGCCGTCGCGGCCGTAGACGAAGACCGCCGGGATCGACGCCAGCTCCATCTTTTCGTACAGCTCTTCCGCCGGATCGCTGGCGAGCAGATTCTGGAAGGCGGCCCCCTGTTTTTCGAGGAATCTGACGACCCGCTCGCGGTAGTACTCGGGAGGCTTGTTCTTGATCCCCTGGTAATCGCACGAGAGCGACATGCAGGTCACCCCCGTGCGGCCGTACTTCTGATGCAGCTTCACCAGGTTCGGGAATTCCTTCATGCACGGCTGGCAGCTTGTCGACCACGCGTCGAGGACCACGATCTTTCCCTTGTGGGCCGCCACGAGCTTCTGCGTCTGCTCCCAACTGGCGACCTCCAGCGACACTTTCACTTTCGACTTTTCACCGGGCTCCTTCGTCGCGGCCGATTTCTTCGCGGCAGGTTTTTCGTCGCCTGCAGCCGGCAAATCGGCTGAGCCAGCGATCAGGCAGATCAATATCACAAGCAGAGGGAGAATCCACAACTTGTTCACAGCAAACCTCCAGTCTGAAGGCGAAATCTCTCGGGCATCAATGAACCGAAAGTCCGTCGAGTTTTTGATTCACATTTCACAGGAAGAAAACCACGGATGCCGCGGATAAGCGCGGACAAACAGCAACGGCGTGAAAGGCAACATCCGCGCGGATCTGCATTGCAAACGGTTCAAATTTGCGCAGGACGCAAATAATTCATCGTGGCAATGGTATAACCTGATGCCCCGATGGTAGATACACCAACGATCCGAACACCGTGAGGTAACCACGAAATACACGAAACACACGAAAGAAAAACCTGTGGGAAACCAATCGCGGTAACCGCACGGTTTGTCCCAGAATTCGCGTTCATTGGCGTTGATTCGCGGCGTCTCCGTTCGTTTCGTGTTTTTCGAGTATTTCGTGGTTCTCCTCTCTGCGGTCTCGGAATTCTCTGCGAATGAAACTTGTCGTCACGCGGCGTGCCCGTTTCTTTGGTTCCGGCCGCAGGCCGGGCTAAGTCCTCCGCGGTTCCTGTTTTCTCGTTTCACGTTTGAATTCCATGCGTCACTCGACATTACCTCGCCCTATCTCTCGATCTTCGTCAACCCCGCGGCTTTCGCCGCCGCCTCGGGGTCTTCGTACGGCAGGGCTTTCAGAAACTCAACCAGGTCGGCGATCTGTTCGCTCTTCAAGTGGCTTGTCTTTCCGTGGCGGTCGTGGCGATTGTACTCGACGAGCACTTCCTCGAGCGTCCGCGCCTTGCCGTGATGCAGGTAGGGCGCCGTCCGATACACCCCCAGCAGCGTCGGCGTGTCGTACTTCGGCCCCATCTTTTCGGTGGGGTCGTCTTCGCCGGTTCCCACGTCGTGCGTCTTGAAAGGTGCGGCGGGAGTCGAATCGGTGTAGAACGGTCCCGAGTGGCATTCAGCGCACTTCGTCTCTTTCGCGAAGAAAAGCTCCTTTCCGCGCCGGGCCGATTCGCTCAGCCCGTTTTTCGCGTGCGGGCTGAGCGTGAACTTGTGACTGTTCGAATAGGCGGCCAGGGCGTCCAGGTCGCTCGACCGTCCCTTGTTGGGGTCTTCCAGAGCGGGCGAGACTTTGCCGCGGATCAGTCCCCGCCCCTGCATCAGGGGGCTGCGAATCGTGTGCTCGAAGTCCTGCACTTCGTCGCGGTCGGCGGACCAGTGGATGGGGTGGGTCCACGCCATTCCGAACAGGGCCGTCGTGTTCCGCAAGCCCTCCGGATTCTGCCACGTGCGCCCATCGCCGTCGCCGTCAGGATGGCAGCTCGCGCACGAAATCCACCGCCGCCCCACCATCGGCTCCAGGGCCGAATAGAACAGGATCTTCCCCCGCAGGTTTTCCTCGCCCAGCGGATTCTCGCAGACGCGGATCGGCGGCCCTGGTTGAAGCGTGCCCGCGTCGAACGACGCGATCTCGAAATCGAGCGTGTTGTAAACATAGAACGTCCTGCCGTCGGGGGAGAACCTCACGGCCCGAGGATTGTGCCCGAGTTTCAGGACCTTGCGGAACGCCAGCTCGCGATAGTTGTCGTCGAGCACCGAGCAGACGTACATGTCGTCGGTGCCGGCGAAGACGGCGCACAGCGTCCCCCCGTCGGGCGAAACGGCGACCTCCCACGGGTTGGCCACCACGAAAACGCTGACGAACGAATCCATGGGGACCGGCTTGCGGCGGCGCCCTTCATTCGCGTCGAGGTCGAGGACCGAGACGAACGGAACCACCGAACCCTCTCCGCGGTTGACCGTCACCCGCGAGCGGATGTGCGGGACGTACGCCTTCGGACGCCGGGGATGGACGGCGATCTGGCGAGCCAGGTTCTCGCTCGCCGTCCCCTGCCAGCGATCGGCGATCTTGCCGCTCTCGAGATCGATCGCCACAACGTTGGCGGAAAAGTACCCGGTGACGAACAATCTCCGTTCGTCCGCCGACAGGCCGATGCCGCGCGGAAACTCTCCGGCTGCAAACGTCCGCGTGACCTTGCCCGCGGCCGGATCGATTTCGACGACCTGCCCGGGATATTCAAGCGTGGCGTAGGCCTTCGTCCCGTCGTGCGTCGCCACGACGCCGTACGGTTCGTCGAAAACGGGAATGGTCTTGAGGACGGTTCCCGCGTCGGCATCGAGGATGGAAATGGCGTCGTCGGCGTAGGCGGTCGCGGCGACGGTGTGCGAGGCCCCCAGGAACGAGACGCCTTCGGGCTTGTGGCCGATCGCAATCTCGCGGAGGACCTTGTTCGCCGCCAGATCGACGATGCTGACCGTACCATTGTCGCGATTGGCCGTCGCCAGCAGGGCGCCGTCAGCCGAGACGTCGATGAGGCTGTTGGAACTGCCGGCCTGCACCGCGGAAGCGGCTGCGATCAGTAAACCCGCCGCCAGAAATCCCCGTCCGATGAAAATCATGGAGCGCTTCCTTTGTGAGAATCGCCGGAGTCCCGCGTTCAGACGGCCTGCTGCGGACGGCAGGCTGAAGCCGGAACTCCAACCTGCAGCACGGTTGTCGATCGGCGTTCTGCGACCGTCGTGGAAATACTCCGCAGGGGTGACGCTCGCTCGGCCCAGGGTTGTCCGGGGGGCCGGGCTACCCTGGGTTGCGAGCCATCAAACGAACCCCCAACCCTGAAGGGGTTGCACACCATCTGCGCCCGCTCCTTTATCGCCGCTGTGGAACCCCTTCAGGGTTCAGTTGAGCGCGGGAACTACAATCCCAGGGTACCCCGGCATGCGCCGGGGAACCCTGGGCTGGCGTGTTTCACGCTTTCAGCGTGACGAAAACGACGCATCGCACTTTGCGATACCACAACCAGTGCTTTGTCAAAGATAAAAGTCAGGTTGTGGCCACGCTCGCCAGAGCGTGGGAAAGCATCGAATACAGACTCATCCCCCACGCTCTGGCGAGCGTGGCTACCCGAAAATCAAGGTTTGACAAAGCACCAGCAGCCCGGCAGTCAACCGCTCTGCTTCTCAGGGTTACTGCAGAATCTTCTTCGTCTCGCCGACCAGGGCCTCGACCGCCTTCTTGTCGAGTTTCCCCCTGGCGAACGCCTGGTTGACCTTCACTTTCTCGTCGACCCACATCATGACGGTGACTTCGGCGTCTTTCGAGAGCTTGTAGTCCGGCGGGCCGGCGGCCCCTTCCACGATCGTCAGCGGAGTGTTGGCGATCTTGGCGTCCTTCGCCAGGGCCTCGATCTTGGGCTCGACGGCATCGGGGTCTTCCGTGAGGACCACGACGAAGGCGGCCATCTTCTTGTCCTTGTTCTCGCCCACCTGAGCGTCGATCTTCTTCACGAGGTCCTTGACCGTGTCGTTCAGCTCACGCGTGAAGACCGTGACCACCGGCCGCGCGCCGTACTGGCAGCGGTAGCAGAGCGTCTTCCCCTTCGAGGGGCCGGTGATATCGCGGACGTTGAACGCCGGCACCGGACCTTCGCCGACCGGCAGTCCCGACTCCAGTTTGTCGGCGGCAAACGCCGCACCGGTGACCACGAACAGACAGGCCGCTGCGACTCCAGAAAACTTCTTCATCGACGTCATCTCCTTCCTTGAGGAAACAGGGGTAAAACCAGGTTGACCAATCTCAAAAACCATTTCCCCAGCCTGAACCTTTCGGGCGCCCTGAAGCGCCCTGAATAAGATGTCTGATCCGGAGTCTGGTTTCAAGCCGAAACGTGAAAACGCACCTTGCCGCGAGTCCACGATTCTTGCCGATCCTCCACACACCCATGGGGGTGGGTGACCACGATCGCCGTCTCCTCTACGCCGCATTGTGCGTTACCGCTGGAAAACCCAGGCACGAAACACAGATCCAGGATTGAACGAGCACGAATGCCAGGTGAGAAACG
>JBLMWR010000726.1:0-4263 GCA_050257335.1 Deltaproteobacteria bacterium
CGTTGAAACGTGGTGGCAACGCGCGGCGAATCAATCTCGATAAACTTGCACCGGCCTCCAGTGGATCGTCGGACGACCTGTTAGCGCTCAACGACGCGCTGCAGGAACTAGAAGAGCACGATGCGACCGCCGCTCAACTGGTGAAATTGCGATATTTCGCCGGCCTGACGCATCAACAGGCAGCCGAGGCGCTCGGGATCAGCCGCCGCGCCGGTGACCGATTGTGGGCTCTGGCCCGCGCCTGGCTGTACAAACGGATCGGCGATCAGTGAAGGGGGGAGCAGAGGACCCCGCTTTTCGGGGACGGAGCCGCCTCGACACCGTACCCTCAAACGTCCACTTCGGGGATGACTTCGATTTATTTCCTGATTTCACGTGCAACGGCGACGTGTTTCTCGCATTGAGAGATTGAAACGCTTACCGAGGTGCTGCATGGCGGGCTGGAATCCCAGGGCCAATGAGATTTTCCTGAAGGCGGTCGAGTATTCGACGGTCGAGGATCGTGGCACGTTTATCGACCGGGCTTGTGCTGAAGACGCCGCCCTGCGTGCCGAGGTCGTGGACCTGCTTCAAGCCCATTCGGAAGCCGGAAGCTTTCTAGCCGCGCCCGCGATGGGGAAGACCATCGACATGCCGGCCGAGTCCCCGATTGCGGCCGCTCCCGGCACCGTCATCGGTCCGTACAAACTCCTGCAGCAGATCGGCGAAGGGGGCATGGGGACAGTCTATCTGGCTGAACAGGCCGCCCCCGTCCGCCGCAAAGTGGCCCTCAAGATCATCAAACCGGGGATGGACACCCGCGAAGTGACCGCCCGCTTCGAGGCCGAGCGGCAGGCGCTGGCTCTCATGGACCACCCCAACATTGCCCGCGTCTTCGACGGAGGAGCGACCGAGGCCGGCCGCCCCTACTTCGTGATGGAACTGGTTCGCGGAGTCCCTCTCACCGACTATTGCGATCAGAACAATCTCCCCATCCACGAGCGGCTGGAGCTGTTCGTCACCGTCTGCCACGCCGTGCAGCACGCGCATCAAAAGGGGATCATCCACCGCGACATCAAGCCCAGCAACGTTCTGGTCACGCTCCACGACGGCCGGCCGGTCCCCAAGGTGATCGACTTCGGTGTGGCCAAGGCGATCGGCCAGCAGCTCACCGACAAAACGCTCTTCACCCAGTTTGCGCAGATGGTCGGGACGCCACTCTACATGAGCCCCGAGCAGGCCGAGCTGACGGGCCTGGATATCGATACCCGTGGGGACATCTACTCGCTGGGGGTGCTGTTGTACGAGCTGCTCACCGGCACGACCCCCTTCGAGCGTGGCCGGTTGAAACAGGCCGCCCTTGACGAAATCCGCCGGATGATCCGCGAAGAAGATCCTCCCTCTCCCAGCACGCGGCTGAGCAGCACGGCCGGAGAAGCGCAGACGGCCGTCGCCGCCCATCGCCGGGTCGACCCCAAAGGCTTAAGCCGCCTGGTGCGGGGAGATCTGGACTGGATCGTGATGAAGGCCCTGGAAAAAGACCGGAGCCGCCGGTACGAAACTGCCAACGGCTTCGCCGCCGACATCGTGCGATATTTGAGCGACGAGCCGGTGGAAGCCTGTCCCCCCTCGACGGCCTATCGCTTTCGCAAATTCGCCCGCCGCAACAAGGCGGCGCTGGCGATGGCCACGGTTGTGTTGTCGGCCTTGTTGCTGGCCACGATCGGCCTGGCCGTCAGCAACGTGCTCGTCCGGGCGGAACGCAACGAGAAGATCGAGGCGCTCGGGGCAAAGGAGAAGGCGCTGGGCGAGAAGCAGATGGCGCTCGGGGAGAAGGAAACCGCCCTGACGGAGGCGAAGACCAACTATACCGAGGCCAAACGGCAGGAGGGGATCGCGCAAAAGCAGGAGGCTCTCGCGAGGCGCCGCTTCTACGCGGCCCAGATGAACCTCGCCATGCAGGCCTGGCGGGCGGGCGAGGCGCCGCGCGTCCTGGAACTGCTGGAAGGTCAGCGGCCGGGTGAGGGCGAGGAAGACCTGCGGGGCTTCGAGTGGTATTACCTGTGGCGGCTCTGCAACAGCGGGCGGGGGTTGTACCTGCACGGCCATACCGGGGCGGTCCTGTCCGTGGCTTTTTCCCCGGAAGGCACGACGCTGGCCTCCGCGAGCTGGGACGGGACCGTGGGCCTGTGGGATGCAGCGACCGGAAAACGGCAGCGGGCACTGCGCGGACATTCTCCATCTGCCTGGGCCGTTGCCTTCTCGCCCGACGGCAAGACGCTGGCCAGCGGCGGCAAGCGGACCGGGAGCTTGATCCTGTGGGAGGCAAGCACCGGACAGCCCCTGCACACGATCCGTGAGTCGGTCGACGGCATGGCCTTTTCGCCCGACAGCCGGATCGTCGCCGGCGGCGCAATCGCTGGCGACGGCGTTCACGTAAAACTCTGGGACGTTGCCACAGGCGCTGTGCGCGCCACGTTTGCCGATGCCGGCGACGCGATCGGGTTTCTTGCCGACGGCAAAACGCTCGTGACGCTCACGCACAGGTTCCTCGCCTCCAGCGCCATCCAGTTCTGGGACGTGGAGACCGGCACGCGACGTTTGGCGATCCCATTGCCGGGGCTCTTTAGCGCGGCGCTGTCGCGGGACGGCACACAGCTCGCTGCGTCGTCCCAGTCGACCCCGGGCCTGGGGGTGTGGGACACCGCCACCGGAAAGCTGCAGACTGGATTTCCAGAGCCAAACGTCGTACGCGGCCTGGCTTTCTCGCCCGACGGCAAGAAACTCGCGACCGGAAGCGAAATGCGGACCGTCACGGTCTGGGACGTCCAGACCGGTCGCCGGCTCGTTCAGGACACGCACCTCGATCCCGTCTGGAGCGTCGCCTTTTCCCCCGACGGCAAGACGTTGGCTTCGTCAACGCTGGGGGGTGCGATCAAGCTTTGGGACATGGCGCCACCTGAGGAAGTAACGACCATTCCCATCGCTGGGGGCGCCACCTCCCTGCGATTCTCGGCGGACGGCAGGACGCTGCTGGTTGGGAATTCCGGGCCGACGAAGCTCATCGATGGTGCTGCCGGAAAGGAAGTCGCTGTCCTGCCGGCCTCCGGCATGACGACAGTTTCCGCAGACGCCAACGTGCTGGCAGGGCTGGTGAGCGCCGATCGTGGCACGGTCTGGGAGGTACGGACCGGACGCGTAATCGCCAGCATGCCGTTCCCCCCCCACGGCCGGACGAAGCTCACTTTGTCACCGGATGGGAAGAAGCTCGCCGAATTTTACCCGTGGAGTAGCGACAACACGTTGAAGCTCTGGGACGTCGCCACGCAGCAAGCCCAAATTCTGACGTCCGATCCCCAGAAGTTAAACCGCGTCGGTTCGGTCAGCTCCGCTGAGTTCTCGCCCGATGGAACAATGCTGGCGGCAGGCTTGCAGTTCCAGTGGGTCGCGGTGTGGGATGTGGCGACCGGAAAAGTGAAGCTGCAATTTTCCCCAAAAAAGCCGGCGATGATGAGCTTCATCTCCCTGGCGTTCTCGCCGGACAACAAGGCCCTGGCTGTCGGCACCGATGTGGGGGCGGTCACGCTCTGGGAGGTGGAAACCGGCATGCAGCTCGCCTCGTTCAAAGGACACACATTTCACGTTTATTCGCTGGCGTTCTCGCCGGACGGCAAGACGCTGGCCACCGCCGGCGTAGACAAGACGGTGAGACTGTGGGACGTGCGCACGGGCCAGGAGCGGTGCACGCTCACAGGACACAGTTCCTATTTCGGGAAGGTGCTATTTTCGCCGGATGGCAACACGCTGGCCACGGCAAGCAGCGACGGAACCGTCAAGCTCTGGCGGGCCGCGACCGACCCGGAGGCCGTGGCGCGGCGGATCCCACTCGACGCCGACGACCCGAACTACCAGGTCTATTTGTCCGCCTGGGTCCTGGCGACGTCCGCCGACCCCCTGGCGCGCAACCCGGCCAAGGCCGTTGACCTGGCCCGGAAACTCGTTGTGCAGGATGACAGGGCAGGCCACTATTGGTTGTTGCTGGGAATCGCGCAATACCGCTCCCGCCAGTGGCAGGAGGCGATCACCGCCCTCGAGAAAACCGAGGAACTGGCCCCCGCAAAGTACACAGGCTATTGCGGATTTGTCCGCGCCGTGGCCCACTGGCAGCTCGAGCGTAAGGATGAGGCCCGAAAATGGTACGACCGCGCGGCAGAATGGACCGAGCAGAAAGCGCCCGGCAGTTCAGATTTGCGTCGCTTCCAGGTTGAAGCCGCCGAACTGCTG
>JBLMWR010000727.1:0-3014 GCA_050257335.1 Deltaproteobacteria bacterium
GTCACACGTGCGTCTGACGGGGCCGCCGCTCGACTGACATGCGATTCTTCCGTAACTTCCGCCCGGGCCTGAACCTTCCCCCTGGTATCGCGCGTGACTTATGCCTCTCTGACCCCGCCACCCGGCCACAAGGAACGGCTTCGTCAGGTCTCGTGATTGGACGGAACGGCGACGCCGGCAGGGTCACCCACGTGACGACCGGGAACCTGACCTTGCCGCCGAACTTTCTTTCCGCTATTTTCCTCCCCCCGCCGCGATCCCCGATTCCGGGGACAACTCCGGTCCGTGTTCAATCGTCATGTCATCATCCGCCCAATGAGTGCGGCGGATCCTCAAGCAAGGAAGCTATCGATGGGGCGTTGGCATTGTTCTCTGGCGGGCCTGCTGGGGATCGTGACCCTGTTCAGCGGTTGCGCCACGAATCGCCCTGGCAATCCGTTCGCGTCGCGTGCCGGCACGTCGGCATCAGCGCGGGCTACTGACAAGGCGGCAGCCGAGGATTTGGAAGTCGCCGACGCGAAGATGAACCCGCGCGGCCGCAACGCCGGCAGAATGGATGCGCCGGCTTTGAATGCCGATGCCCAGCGTCAGATGGCCCGCGGGAACGAACCGGCGGCGCCGCGCGCGCCGTTCGCCGGGGGGCACGACCCCGAAACGCAGTCCTATATCGAGCAGGAGCTGCGCGACGCCACGCCGGAGGAGCGGGCGGATTATGCGGCCGCCTTGAAGGGGCTGCAGCCCGAGGCCGTCCGGAAGATCCTCCACAGCCGCCGCCTGACCCAGCGGGCCGTCCAGAAGCAACGCGAAATCGCCGCGCAGCGTCCGGAAAGCTTTGGTCCGCCCGTCATTCAAACGGCGGGAGCGGAAGCGCCTCCGAGAATGGAAACCGGCATTCGCCGTGCCGCCACGGGCGAGGGACTGGGGTCGGTCAGCGCCTGGCCGCGGCAAGCGGAGGACGCCGGCCGCGCTCCGCCGAATGTTTCCTTTGCGGGCACCATCGACACGAATCCCGCGCCGACCGCCCCCGCCGGGCAGGGTTCGGGACCGCCGCCGCTGGGACACAGCTCCGGGTATCGCGTCGATCCCGGGACCGAAAATACAGCGGCCGGCGGCTACGCGCTGGTGCGGCCGGGGCCGGCGTCCCCGGGACGCGTCAATCCCGCCGGGGGACAACTGGCCCCGGGGCAGTACAACGTCAACCTGGCGGGGAGCAGCGTTTCGGCACCGCCGCCACGAGGCTCGGCGATCAGGCCGGCTGCCGTGTCGGTCGGCAGTCCCATGAGCGCGGGCGCGGCGCCGGCCGCCCAGGGAATTCCGGCGCAGACGGGCAATCCGCCCGCCGATGGGGCGGCGCGCGAGCAATTGGCGCGGTACATCGCGGTGGTCGAAGCCGAAGCCTCGGAGCTGCAGCCGGGCGAGACCGAAATGGAACGGCTGGCGTACATCGAAAAGCAGGTCCACCTGCGGATGCTGTACCTGATGTCGGGCCAGCAGGAGCGGGCCCTGCAGGCCATCCCCGGCCTCGATCCGGCCGATCAGGAATTCTGGCAGCAGACCTTCTGGGGCCTGACCAACTACTTCGACACGGCGTCGATACCGTCCGACTCCGAGCGGGCGACCCAGACGGTCACGCAGATGACCAACGCCGTTCTGCGCCTGCAGGAAAAGGCCCGGCTGGAGCTGCGGAACGTGACCTTCTGCCACAAGATTTCGAGCTTCGGGAATTACGAGAAATATTCGCGCGACGAGTTCAGTCCCGGGCAGGAAGTGCTGTTGTACGCGGAGGTCGCCAACATCCACAGCGAGCCGGTCTCCGACGGGAAGTTCCGGACGAAGCTGAAATCGACCATTGAAATTTTCCGCCATGGCCCGCAGGGTGAGCTGATGGAGCGAATCGACCTCCCCGAGACGGTGGACGTGTGCCGCACGCACCGCCGCGATTACTTCCACAGCTATCAGTTCACGATCCCCGCGAAGCTGGCGCTGGGCCCGCACGTTCTGACGCTGTCGGTGGAAGACCAGCTCAGCCGCCGCGTCGGCACGTACACGCTGAACTTCATGGTGAAGTAGCCGGTCTCCGCCTGCGAGCGGATTGCCCCCGGAGCTCCGCTTCGCCTCTCATCTGCGAAAATCCTGAAAATCTGTGGATCGATGTTTGGTCACCGCGGACGAGGCGGAGACGCGCGGATCAGTTGAATGCGGTCGAGGTGAACTCGCCAGCACAGGGAAGACGTGTTTTTAAACCGCCGAGAACGCCGAGGACGCGGAGAAAAAAGAAGAGAATGCCTGCGGCTCTCTGCACTGCAAGCCGCGCAATTTTGCGCACCACGCAAAGACTTTGTCGCCCCCCGCCGCAACTCCTCGCCGCCAGGAGGAACCACGAAAGACCCAGCCCGGCCTTTGGCCGGAACCAAAAGGAATTTAACCGCGGATGACGCGGATCCGCGCGGATGTGCCAGTTCACCCCGTTCGTGTTTATCCGCGGTTCTTCTCCCTCCTTTCCCAAATTGACAATTTGCGCGCCACGCAAAGACATCGACGGTTAGTAGTACAAAAAACACGAAACAAGGTGGACAAAATCGCGAACGTGAGAAGGCGTCCACGGATTTCTCAGACTTTCAGGAATTGAGCCCGCCACGGTCAGCATCCGTGAAAAAACGCGGAATCTGCGGAGACCCGCCTTTCCCTCCCGGCCCGCGCACTGGACGTGAATTGCAGCAAGCCCTTTCGTGCCTTTCGCGTCTTTCGTGGTTCTCGATCTGGCTGCGGCCGACGGCCGCGCCCATCCGCGGGGCTGCTTTCCACTACTTCTTCCCCTCCAGGAACGCCTGCACCTCTTTGTGGCTCTTGACCAGCTCGGCGAGCGTCTTGTCGGCCAGGTCGAGGATGTGCTCGTCGTCGAGGGGGACCCGTTCCAGAGCGGCCGGCAGGTCGAATTTGTGCTGCACGACGGTGGGGGTCGCGCCCCGCATGTCGATCAGCAACAGCCGTCCATTCGCCGGATCGAACTGCTC
>JBLMWR010000728.1:0-5562 GCA_050257335.1 Deltaproteobacteria bacterium
CTTTAAGGCATTCAGTCAATAGTAATTCGATCAATCAAAAGATCGCGGGCTGCGTCCCGTGGGTACGTGAAGCGGAGCACTGATTATGCGAGTCGCCGAAACGATCGGAAAAGTCACGCTCAACAAGTGCCACCCCACTGTGCAGGGGGCCACATGGCTGGTGGCCGTGCCTCTCACGCTGGAGGGGCTCGCCGGCAGGGCTGCCGGTCGTGGCGAGCCGTTCATCGTCTTCGACGAACTGGGGGCGGGGGAAAATTCGCGGATCGCCGTCAGCGAAGGGACCGAAGCCGCCGCGCCGTTTTATCCCGACACCAGGCCGATCGACGCATACGACGCCGCCATATTGGACACTCTCGAATTCGAAACAATGTAATTTCATCCGTCCCGCGGGATGCCGCGGGACAACGAAGGAAATCACACCATGGCCAACCAATGGAACTCGGGAATCAACGACCGGAAGATCAAAGAGCAGATCTGCGAGATCGGCCGGCGCGTCTATGCCAGGGGCTTCGCCGCCGCCAACGACGGGAATATCTCGTATCGCGTGGGGGATAACGAAGTCCTCTGCAGTCCCACCATGATCTGCAAGGGGTTCATGACCCCCGACGACATCTGTGCCGTCGACCTCGAAGGCAACCAGATCGCCGGCAAGCGCAAGCGCACCAGCGAAATCCTGCTGCACCTGGAGATCATGAAGCATCGCCCCGACGTGCGGGCGGTCGTGCACTGCCACCCGCCGCACGCCACGGCATTCGGCGTCGCCCGCGAGCCGATTCCGCAATGCGTGCTCCCCGAAATCGAAGTCTTTCTCGGCGAAATCCCCTTCGCCCCCTACGAAACTCCGGGGGGAAAGAAGTTTGCCGAGACGGTGCTCCCCTTTCTCAAGCCGGGGACCAACTGCATCATCCTGACGAACCACGGCACGGTGAGCTTCGGCAAGGAACTGGAAGAGGCGTACTGGAAAACCGAGATCGTCGACGCTTATTGCCGGATCCTGATTCTGGCCCGGCAGATCGGCGGCATCAATTACCTCGACGAACAGAAGTCGCGCGAGCTGCTCGATCTGAAAAAGAAGCTCGGCTTCGACGACCCGCGGTTCCATGTCGAAAACTGCGACCTGTGCGGCAACACGGCGTTCCGCGACGGATACAAAGAGGCCCTCCCCGCGCCGCGGGCCTTCGAACCGCCACCCCCGTTCCCCGGCTACCTGCAAGCCTCATCGTCGATGACGATCCCCGCCGGATCCGATGTCGAGGCCCTCGTGAAGACGATCACTGAGCAAGTTATGGCGGCCCTCAACAAGTAACGAAAAAACCACGTGTTCAGCCGACCCGCTTGCGGGGCGCGTGTCGACACGCGCGGGCCGAGCCCCGCGGCTAAACACTGACGAACAGGAAGATTTCCAATGAAAGTCAGCATCATCGGCGGCGGAGGCCTGGTCGGTTCGTGCGCGGGATTCGCCCTGCAGGCGGGCAAGATCGTCCGCGAAATCACGCTGATCGACGTCAACCAGGAGCAGTGCGAGGGGCAGGCGCTTGACCTGCTTCACGGCGCCAGCCTCATGGCCGATCAGAAAATCATCGCCGCAGGCACGCCGGCCGTCGCCGACAGCGACGTGGTCGTAATCACTGCCGGACTGCGGCGCAAACCGGACGAAAGCCGGCTCGATCTGATCAACCGCAACGTCGCCCTTTTCCGAAACATCCTCGCCGACGTAAAGAAGGCGGGGCTGAAAAAAGAAGCGATCTGCTTCGTCGTTTCGAATCCCGTGGACGTGCTCACGTACCTGGCGATCCGCGAACTGGGGCTCCCCGCCGGCCAGGTGATTGGGCTGGGGACTGTGCTCGACACAACGCGTTTACGAAGCATGCTGGCGGCCCGGCTCGATGTTCCGCCGACGCAGGTGGCGGTCACGATCCTCGGCGAACATGGGGACAGCATGGTTCCTATCTGGTCGAACGCCCAGATCGGCGGCTTGCCGCTCGAAAAGTACCCGGGGGTCACGCCGGCGGTCGTCGCGGAAGTCGAAAAGCGGACACGGGGGAGCGGTGCGGAAGTGATCAAGAAAAAAGGAGGGGCGGGGTTCGCCGTGGGGGTGTCGATCGCCGATGTCATCCACAGCATGGCCCTCGACCAGCGCCGGATTCTGCCCGTCTCGTCGCTGCAAACGGGGGCCTACGGGTTGCGCGACGTGGCGATTTCGGTGCCGACCGTCGTCGGCCGCAAGGGCGTGCTGGGGACGATCGAGATCGAGTTGTGGCCTAAAGAGAAAATCGCGCTGCAGAACTCGGCGCAAGTTTTGCGAGAGACGATTACGAAAGTGCTGTAAGTGAATTTCGGATTCAATCTGATTTGTGTTTAACCGCCCCGTTCGCGGGGCGCGTTGCAATGCGCGGGGCAAGCCCCGTGGCGAACCAATTTGGCGTGTGTCGTATCATGGCGATTAAATCTCTCGACCAGAAACTGGCGGCCATTCATGCCGATCCGGCAGGATGCCGGGAGTTCATCCTGGCCGATGCCAAGGACGCCGACATGGCCTTCGGGGTCGGGGCGCCGGGGCTGTCTCCCGAGCGGCACGATGGCGAACAGCGCTTCCGGACGCTCGAGGAGTACCGCGAACAGATCCGGCAGATCACACGTTCGGAACTGGTCGATATCATGCTCATGTCGGCCAGCACCAACGAGCTGCTGACGATCCGCGAGCGGCTGTTCGAAAACTCGCCGGTCACTCCCGCGGCTCGGGCCAACGACACGACTGACATCCACATATTGCGCGGCGGCCGGCTGCACGAGCCGGCGGCGCGCCCCTTCCGCACGGCATCGCTCGACCACATTCAATGCGGCCATCTCGACTGCCCGCCTGGGGTACGCAACCTGGGAGCCGACCTCGGGCTTTATTCGGTTACGTTCAATAACGACGTCGATCTCGACCGGCAGACGCTCGAACAGTTCAGGCTCTTCCGCGAAGAGGCCGAGCGCAAGGGGTTTCGGTATTTTCTGGAAGTCTTCGATCCGAATCTTCCCGGCGCGGTCGCACCCGACACGCTGGGCTCGTTCATCAACGACGCCATCGCCCGGACCCTCGCCGGCGTCGCCGCCGCCGGTCGGCCGCTGTTTCTCAAGATCGTCTATCATGGGCCGAAAGCGCTCGAAGAGCTGGTCGCCTACGACCCGCACCTGGTGGTGGGCATCCTTGGCGGAGCATCCGGCACGACGCGCGATGCCTTTCAGCTTCTCTACGACGCGAAGAAATACGGCGCCCGCGTGGCCCTGTTCGGTCGGAAGATCAACAACGCCGAATGCCAGCTCGCCTTCGTCGAATTCCTGCGGCTGATCGCCGACGGTCATCTGGAGCCGGCTGAAGCGGTCAAAGCGTATCACGGCGTATTACAGAAGCTCGGCATTTCGCCGCACCGGTCGCTCGAAGAAGACCTGTCGCAGACAACAACGATGATGAGTTACGGCGGGAGCACGACGACGATCAGCGTGCCGGCGTCGCCGCTGAAAGTGCGGGCCGGTGAAACGAGCGAGAATAGGCAGACCGGCATCGCACCCCCTCCACGCCCCCCTCACGAAGGGGAGGAAACCGCGAAGCCCGACTTCGCGCGGATGACTCCGGCGGAACGCCTCGCCTACCACCGCCAGCGGCTTGATCGGATGCTCGGCCGGTAACAAGCCCTCGATCCCATGCAGAAATTGGGAGCAAGAAGGGTCAAGCGACGTTTCCATCTGTTCCGCCTGGTTCCCCGGGGTTTTCTGCAGGAACTGGAGACCCCGCGCGCGACCGGAGATGAGCAACCAGCAGCCATGCCACGAGGCCGCGCAGAAAAATGGCGCCACCGAGCATCCGCTGGTCAGCCGCTGAAAGAGCCGGGTCCAGCAATCGGTTTCCCAACATGATGATCGTAACGGTGGAGTGCACGATCATCAGGTATGCCCATACCGGTCTCTCCTTGAGCACAAGCAGTAGTCCAACGATTGCGACCACGAACATCTCGACGGCTGCATATGGGTGGGCAACACCCGCGATGATGCCAATTAAACCAACGATAGAGGTGCCGACCTGAATGCTCCCAACGAGGACAACTGTGGCGGCAGCCTGCGGCCGCAAATTTCGTAACACGAACCATGCCACAAGCGCGCCTATCGCGATCAGGTATTGGTTGGATACAGCCAGGGCGATGCCGGCAAGAGCGCCGAATTCAAGTGGAAATCTTGGATCGCTCTCCGTTGGCTTCATCTGGGTTCTCCTTGATTGACCACCTGATCGGCATCCGAGTACGCAATTCAGAGTATCGCCGCGCCATCTGGGGTTGCATAGCAAAAAAAGTAGCGGAGGCAAGCCACAGCAATCGCTATTGCGTGTTGCTCACTGACACTCACGAATACCATGAATGCGCCGACCGCACAATCATCACGCGCGGCTGGCAAACACCCGTTCCGCAGCCTGCTCGCCGCTGTGGATGCTGTCGGGGATGCCGACGCCGTGGAAGGCGTTGCCCGCCAGCGCCAGGCGAGGGAACCCGGCCAGCTCGCCGTCGATGGCGGCGACGAGGTCGAGGTGGCCGACGTGATATTGCGGCATCGATCGCATCCAGCGGGCGACGATCGTGAAGTCGGGTTTCCACGCCACTCCCAGCATGCTTTCGAGTTCCTGCCGGACAAGCGCCGTCAGGCCGGCGTCGGAAAGCTGCATCAGCTCGGGCTGCATCGCGCCCCCCACAAACGTTCGCAGTTGCACGCAGCCCTCCGGGGCGCGGCCGGGGAATTTCCGGCTGGTAAACGACACCGCGAGAATCTTGCGTTTTTCGATCGCCGGAACGACCAGTCCGAAGGCATCGAGCGGATGGCGGATGTCGGCCAGCTTATGCCCCGAGACGACAATCGCCGTTGAGGCGTACTCGATGCGCTCCAGCGCCTCTGCGGCGCGGGGCGCAAAGCCGGCAATCACAGGTGCAGCGCGATACGCGGGAATGGCCAGCACAACGGCGTCGAAATTGTCTTTTGCCCCGAACGGCAATCCGAGCACGAACCCGCGTCCGTCGGCTTCGGGGGTGAGCCTCTCGACCTCGGCTTCGAACTGGACGCTCGCGTCGCGTTCGATTTTCCCGGCCAGCGCGTCCACCAGTTCTGAAATTCCATTCACGGGCGTGGCGAACAGCCCGTACCGCGCGCCGCTGGGGGTCGGATCGTCATCTTCGCACCCCTTTTGTCGCCGCAGCGCGCGGATCAGGCTGCCGTGCTCGCGCTCCATTTCGAGAAACCGGGGCATCGTCGCCCGCAGCGACAGCTTCTCGGGATCGGAGGTGTAGATTCCTCCCACGAGGGGCTGCACCAGCCGCTCCAGCGCCTCGCGCCCGAACCGCCGCTGCACGAAATGTGCGAGGCTCTCGTCGCCGGTCGACGAGCCGCGCGGCACGAAGTATTCGAGCGCCATCCGCAGTTTGCCGGGCCAACTGAAAATGGGAGAGCGCAGGACAGCCCCGACATTGACCGGCGCGAGCAACTGAAAACCCTCTGGAACCGGGACCGGCGTGCCCTTGCGCAGGACGAGCGAACGGC
>JBLMWR010000729.1:0-3222 GCA_050257335.1 Deltaproteobacteria bacterium
GCGATTCCAGCGGCCAGGCAATCGCCGGAACCGATCGGGTTGACGACTTCAACCCGCGGCGGCTGCGCAGAAAACAGCTCGCGCTCGGCCGCTACCCAGAGGCGCTCGTTTCCCTGCGAAACGACCGCCCAGGTTGCGCCCCGCCGACACAACTCGCGCATGGCGGCGTGCAGACCGGCAACTGTGTCGATCCGGCGGCCGAGCGTCCGCCCCAGTTCCTCGCGATTGGGTTTGACGACGAACGGTCGGCGTTCGAGGGCCGCCAGCAGCGGTTCTCCCTGTGTATCGAGCACCACCCGCCCGGGGATTCTTTCCAGCAGGTCCCGATAAAACGTGACAGGGACACCAGCCGGCAGCGAGCCGGTCAGGACGACGACGTCGGCCCGTGCCGCCTCTTCGAAGTAAGCGCTGCGAAACGCTTCCAGCTCGTCAGGCGAGATTGCCGCGGCGTTTTCCACGAGCTCCGTCGTGGTCCCGGTTTCTCGATCGAGAATCGTCGTGCAGACGCGTGTCGGGGTCCGCGAGGTCACCCAGCGGCTGGAGACGTCCAAACTTGCAAACTCGCGGCGAATGGCTTCGCCGGGGAGGCCGCCGACCAGGGCGAGCGTACGCGCCGCCTGGCCATCGTTCTTTTCCGGTTCACAATTTTCATTTTGCAATTTGCAGTTTGCAATTCCCCCGCCGGGCGACCCCCGCTGCCCCCCCTTGCCAAGGGGGGGAGAGGCACAGAGACAATGCAGCGCCAGACCCACGTTGAGGACTTTGCCGGAGGCGCACCAGTGAACTTCACGGGCCCGATTGACTTCGCCAACCGCGAGCCCATCGAGCACGACAATCTGCTGCCAGGCGGGAGAGAGACCGGCGGCGAGAATCACAACATCTCCTCCAGAATCCGCGTCAGCTCCTCATCCGACAAGTCCCTTGGATTTCCGCTCATGCTGTTTCCCCGCGAATCGCGAACGATCGCCGGAATCTGCTCGCGCTTCACGCCGATTTCCGACAGCCGGTGCGGAATTTTGAGGTCGTCGCAGAGCGCTTCCACGCGCGCAATCGCCGCTTGCGCACCGATCTTTCTCCCTGTCTCCACATGCGCCTGCTCAGGCATGGCTTGTTCTCCCGACAGCAGCGGGTGCATTGCCATCGCTCCGAGGATTGCCAGCGCGGCCTCGGCAAGCTTCGAATTCACTGCGTCGATTGATGCGTTCACCCGGAGCGCAACCGGAAGCATCACTGCGCACGCGAGTCCGTGCGGAACGCAGCAGTGCACTCCGAGCGCCGCGGCGATACCGTGTGCCATCCCCAGCCCCGAATTTGCGAGTGCGACGCCGGACAGAAATGCCGCTTGGGCCATGGCCTCGCGCGCCGTACGCGAATTACCGTTTCGGTATGCCTCGGCGACATTGGGAACGGCAAACATCAATCCGCACCAGGCAACGTGCCGCGTCGCCGCCGTTGCGCGTCGAGAAATCAGGCTTTCGACGAGTTGCGTGATCGCATCCATCCCCGTCCAGGCGGTGATGTGCGGGGGAACGCTGACACTCAGTTCCGGATCAACGAGCACGACGCGCGGCACCATCAGTTCCGACCGCAGGCTCTTCTTGAACGGCGGATCGTACGACGAGATGACGGCGTTCTTCGTCGCTTCGCTCCCGGTCCCTCCGGTGGTCGGCATTGCCAGCACCGGCAGGGGCGCGTTCACAATTTTGAGCCCTTTGCCGACGCCTTCGAGATAGTCGAGCACCGAGACCATCGAATCCTGCGTGACCAGCGCCCCGGCCGCTTTGGCCAGATCGATGGCCGATCCGCCGCCGATCGCCAGCAGCAGGTCCCCTGCCCCCGCGCGATGCTTTCGCAGAGAGGCCACAGAGCGGTCAACGTCCTCGACGAGCGGCTCGCGTGAAATCATCTCGGTGCGGATCGACTCGACCCCGGCATCACGCAGCGATTCGATGATCTCATGGATCACGCCGCTGAGCTCAAGCGTCCGGGACCCACAGACTATGAATGCCCGCCGACCGAGACTCCGCGCCAGCCCGCCGGCCTCGCGCCGCCGTCCCCAGCCGAATACGATCCGGGAGGGCGCGACAAAGTCGAACGTCATCTCGGTTGTGGACACGGATGTTCGATTCCACGGGTGGCAAAGCGTTCGTAGTCCTGCCTTCAGGCGGAACGTTTCTCAACCAGTTCAGTGCAATACGACAAACGAATCATCTGGCTCGGCGTAGACAGCGGCAAAGCTCCAGACGGGGATGGCGTTGTCCGTGCGGCCGCGGGCACCCCTGGGCCTTCCGTTCTCGTCGAAAACCTGCCAGGCGAGCGCCCCTCCCTTCTCCCAACCGGTTCCTTCGGTCCAGACGAGAATCGTTTCGCCTTTGCCGTTCACCGCCAGTGCGGGATGCTTGCGGCCGCGCGGCGCACCAGGCGCGGCGATCGGCCGCGAGCCGAGCTGCTCTTTTTTGTCGATTCGCGAGAAAAAGACCTGGCCGTCGGTTTCCCAGGCGCTCAGCACAAAATCACCCGCGTCGACGAACGCCTCGCTGCTCATCGGGCACATGGCGATCATCCATCTGTCCGTCACGTCGGCCTGAAAGCTTTTCCCGCGGTCAATCGAGGTGAGCAGCACCATGTCGCGGTTGACCTTCTCGCGGGCCGAGCGGTACAGAAAATACAGCGTCCCCTGGCGGTCGGCGAAGGCCTTCATTCCACAGCAACCGCAGACGCCGTTCTTTTTCGAGTCGGCGGGCTTCTCGTCTCCGAAGGACGCTCCGTCGTCGGTCGAATGGACGAACCAGACGCGGCGATTGGCTTCCCCCGACCCGTCTCCGGCGTGCCAGGCGACGTAGACATTGCCGTCCGGGTCGGCGGCCACGGAGCCGCCGCCGTCGAGGCCATAAGCCTTTTGAATCACGTTCCGCTGGGGCTCGAACTGCACACCATCGTCATTGAGCCGCGTGTAGAGCATCGGGTTCCCGTATTTCACCGGCCCCTTCGGCTCGGCCTTGTCTGAGCCGTTCCAGGCGACGTGGACGCGGTTTGATTTTCCAATCGCCAGTTGGGCCCCGCGAATCGAACCAATGGCAATGGCGCTGCCCGGCTGACTGTTGACCTGCATCCGCTTCGAGAACGTCTCGTTCCCGGCGGGCTTGCGGACGTAATAGATGTTGGCGCTTCTCGGATCGTCGCCGAGGTAGATCAGGTGCAGCGTTCCTTGAGAATCGACGG
>JBLMWR010000730.1:0-6230 GCA_050257335.1 Deltaproteobacteria bacterium
AGAAGTCGTTGCTGGCGGAACTGAAAGTCGGGGAGCTCCGCAAGGGGGTCGTCAAGAACATTGCCGACTTCGGCGCGTTCGTCGATCTGGGAGGGATCGACGGCCTCTTGCACATCACCGACATGAGCTACGGCCGCATCAGCCATCCTTCGGAAATCGTCAAGATCGACGATGAGATCGAAGTCATGATTCTCTCGGTCGATCTCGAAAAGGAAAAGATCGCGCTGGGGCTCAAGCAGAAACAGCCCAGCCCGTGGGACATGGTTGAATCGAAGTACCCCGTGGGGACGCACGTCCGCGGAGAAGTCGTCAACGTGATGACTTACGGCGCCTTCGTGCGGCTCGAGCAGGGGATCGAAGGTCTCGTGCACATCAGCGAGATGTCGTGGACGAAGCGAGTCAATCACCCCAGCGAGCTGGTGCAGATCGGCGACCAGGTGGACGTGGTCGTGCTCGGGATCAACAAGGAAAAGCAGGAAATTTCGCTGGGGATGAAACAGACCACCCCCAATCCGTGGGACCAGGTTGCCGAGAAGTACCCCGTCGGGGCAGAAATCGAGGGGACCGTGCGGAACCTCACGAACTACGGCGCCTTCATCGAGATCGAAGAGGGGATCGACGGTTTGCTGCACGTGAGCGACATGTCGTGGACCCGCAAGATTTCGCACGCCAGCGAAATGCTGCAGAAGGGAGACAAGGTGAAGTGCCAGGTGCTGTCGGTCGATCAGCAGCGGAAGCGCATCGCCCTGGGACTCAAGCAGCTTCAGCAGGATCCGTGGGCCGAGGAGATCCCGAGCAAGTACCATCCCGGCAAGGTCGTCACCGGGACGGTCACCAAGCTCACCAACTTCGGGGTCTTCGTGCAGCTCGAACCAGGCCTGGAAGGTTTGTTGCACATTTCTGAGCTGGCCGACCATAAAGTCGAAAACCCCGAGCAGATCGTCAAAGTTGGCGATCAGATCGAGGTGAAGATCCTGCGGGTCGACACTTCCGACCGCAAAATCGGCCTGAGCCGCAAATTGAACGCCCCCATCGAAGAGGAAGGGGGCGAAGGCGGGGTCGCGCCGGGTGCTGGAGGTGCAACCGGTCCGTCCGTGCCCCGCGAAGAACTCAAGGGAGGCCGCGAGGGTTCGAGCGGTCCGCTATTCACGATGGAAAAGACCGAACCGTAATTCCGCCTGCAAACCTTGCAGCCGGCGGAACGCGCGGCAATGAGAGAAACCTTACGGCCCGTCAGTCATAGACTGACGGGCCGTTATTATTGCGCCAATTGCCTCCTCTACGGAATCATTCCGTGGCGCAGCACCGTTCCGGTGTTATCCATCTCGGGGCTTAACCGATAACACACACAGGTTCGCTCAACTTCCGGCGGGCCGCTGAGCGTCGCCCGTGCCGGAAACCACGGGAGCTTCCGCCAGGCGCGTGCCGGCATCCCTTCCTCCCCCTCTTGAGAGCCTTTGATTCAACATGCCCAAGCTCGACAGTCGCCCCGCGTCCAGTGCCCGCCGAAGGTTGTCCAGCAGCGTTCAGAATCCCCTCGAAACCTACTTGCGCGAAATTAACGAGACCGCGCTGCTCACGGCCGAGCAGGAAAAAGAGCTCTCGTACCGCATCAACGACGGAGAGAAGGAAGCCCGCGACCAGATGGTTCGCGCCAACTTGCGGCTGGTGGTGAACATCGCCCGCAGCTACACCGGCAAGGGATTGCCGCTGCAGGACCTGATCGAAGAAGGGAATCTCGGCCTGCTCCGCGCCGTCGAGGGGTTCGACCCGACGATGAACACGCGTTTCAGCACCTACGCCAGCTATTGGATCAAGCAGTCGATCAAGCGGGCCCTGATCAACTCGGCCAAGACGATCCGCATCCCGGCGTACATGGTCGAGTTGCTCACCAAATGGCGGCGGGCCACCGCCAAGCTCGTCGACGAGCTGAAGCGGACACCAACGGCAGAAGAGATCGCCGCCGAACTGGGGATCGCCAAGAAGAAACTGCGGATCGTGAAGAAGGCGATCCAGCTTTACAATGCCACCCCGCAGACCGAACAGGCGGAATCGGGCTGGTCTCTGGGAGATATGGTCGCCGACGAGCGCAACAAGGACCCCGAGATGGAGATGGTCGAGAACGACAACCTGACGCACGTCAAGCAGATGCTGGAAACGATGGACAGCCGGGAGGCGACGATCCTGCGGATGCGGTTCGGCCTGGATGACGCCGAACCGAAGACCCTCAAGGAGATCGGGGAAACGCTGGGCCTGACGCGGGAGCGCGTCCGGCAGATCGAGAACGAAGCGCTCGACAAACTGGCTGAAGGCCTGATGGCCGAGTAACGGAGCACGGTGCACTCAGTACGCAGTAAGCGGCGCGCCACCCTTGAGACTGGGTACTGCGGGCCGGGGGCTGCGTGCTGGGTAGTGAGGACTGAGTATTCAGTCTCCCCCGCCCGGTTTGACTTCGATCATCTCGAGCAACTCCCGCAGATCCTTCTTCGAGGACTCCTTATCGCCGAGGCGGCTCTCGTCGCACGCCAGGCTCTTGCAGACGTCCCGCACCCAGTCGAGGTCGAGGTCCCCTTCTTTTTGCCGGAAAAGCAAAACCCCGAAGGCGACTCCCGAGGTGGTCTGCCAGTGAAAAATAGCGGCCTGGCGATCGCCGTGGATCAGCACTCCTTCCACCGCCCCGTCGAAACGGGTTTCGACCGCCATGGCATGCGAATGGGGAAAGTTGCTGACCCCCATTTGCAACAGGACCTGGAGGTGGCGCAATTCCTCGCGCGACATCGACCAGCGGAAATCATCGGTCCCCTTGCGGTAGCTCTCCGCGATCAGGCGCGTCGGCGACATTTTGAATTCGTCGGCGAGTTTGGCATGCTCGGCCCGAGTCTGGGGATCGATCCGGAAGGGAATGTTCGTGCTGAATTGCTGCCCGGGAGTGCTGAAACTGATCGTTCCCTGTTCCACCGAACGGTCGGCATTCTCGGCCAGCGCGGAGGGGAGCTTGAGCGACACGGGGCCGATCCGGCAATCGGCCCAGCCGGCCGTCCTCCCCGGGGCCTTGAGCTCCGTCACCGGCACGCTGGCAATCCGCACTTCGTTCCGTGCCAGTTGAAATTTAAAGTAGATGTGCGGCCACCAGAAATATCCGGCGCCGGCGACCGCCGCCAGCAGCCCGACGGACGCTGCGATCTGTTGCTTTGTCGCCCGCTTGCGCATGAATGCTCCTGCGAAATCTCGTTCCCACGCTCCACCGACCGGGCGGGAAAAAGAATCATACGGTCTTACTCCGCGCGACGCACGTTCGTTGGTCGGAAAGGACGGGAAATCCGAGGAATGCCCACCGATCGGCCGCGGATTGCCCGTCACTTCCCCGATTTCTCAGTTTCCTCGAAAACGTATCCTCCCACGCGCTGCGATTCGTACGTCTCGACTTTCCCTCCCGGCGCCCGCACGATGATGGCGGCGGCGGCGGGCGTTTCGTCGATCAATTTCAGTCCCCTCGCGGGCCCGAGCACGGCGACCGCCTTGGTGTAGCTGTCGGCGATCGTGCAGTTGCGGGCGAGCAAGGTCACGCTGCTGCGGTCCACCAGCCCCAGCCCGGTTTTCGGATCGACAATGTGTGAGTAACGTTTCCCGTCGAACTCTACGAATTGAAACGCATCCCCCGAAGTGGTGACGGCGGCGTTCTTCAGGATTACAAAGCGGCTCGGCTCCCTGTCCGCATCGAGAGGAGCGATCCCAATCCGCCAGCCGGCCGTTCCCGGCGGGGCGTCGCTGACGCCGATGTCGCCACTGCCATCGATCAGGGCGCTGGTGACGCCGCGGGCCCGCAACAGCCTCAGCACGTCGTCAATCGCGTAGCCGACGGCCACTCCGCCAAGATCGAGCTGCATCCCCTTTTTCAGAAGTTCCACCGTGCCGGCAGTCTCGTCGATCCGGATATAGCGGTAACCGACGACTTCGCGGGCGGCGGCGAGTTCTTCGTGTGTGGGGAATGTCTTCGTCCGGCGGGACTTGCGCCACAATCTGACGAAGGGGCCGACCGTCACGTCGAACGCGCCGTCCGATTTTTTCGAGAGGGCCAGCGAGTGCGATAATACAGCCAGCAGATCGGGGCTGACCGGCACGGCCTTCCCAGTACCGGCGGTCCGGCATAACCGCATCAACTCGCTGTCCGGCTCGTAGTCGCTCATGATCGCATTCAGTTGCCTGATCCGTCCATAAGCCGCGCGGGCCGCCGCGTTTGCGGAGTCCGCATCGGGGGCATATAATACGATCCGGAACGGCATCCCCATCTGAATCTGCGTGAACTCGAAGCGTTCCGGATGCCGATCTGTCGTTTGCCCGGCGGCAAGCGCGGCAAGAAGCAACCAGGAACAGGTCGGCATCGGCGTACTACCGCAGGAAAACAGGGAGGAAGGTCGGGGGAATTCGGATCGATAGTTCCGTTGGGAGTGTTTCGTCAATGAGTAATGTAGGCTGGTCAGGCCGGTCGGCACAAGCGGGAGCGCCGGGGGCAGTGTGTATTCTGGCACTGGGACTCTGGCTCTGTGTATGGGGAGCGGGCGTCGAGTCGGCCGACCCGTCCTCCGCAAAGGCTCCCCCATCCCTCCCCAATCCCGCTGCGGAAGCGAAAAGCCAGGCTGAGATGAAGAAATACACCGAAACCCTGGCGGGTACCGATGTGTCGTTCGATATGATTCCGATCCCGGGCGGCGAATTCATGATGGGGAGCCCGGAGACCGAGGAGGGCCGCGGAGAGGATGAATCCCCGCAGCACACGGTGAAAATCGCCCCCTTCTGGATGGGCAAATGCGAAGTCACCTGGGACGAGTACGACATCTTCAGCTACAGCCTCGACGCCAGACGCCGCGAGATCACGAATGCTCCCGCGAGCGACCGCGACAAGCTCGCCGACGCCGTCACCAAACCTACGAAACCGTACACCGACATGACGTTCGGCAAGGGGCACGACGGGCAGCCGGCCATCTGCATGACGGGACTGGCTGCCAAGACTTATTGCGAATGGCTCTCGGCGAAGACCGGGCGATTCTACCGCCTGCCGACCGAGGCCGAGTGGGAATACGCCTGCCGCGCCGGGACCAGAACGGCCTACTCGTTCGGCGACGATCCCAAGCAGCTCGACGAATACGCGTGGTACGTCGAGAACAGCGACGCCAAGCCCCAGAAGGTCGGTAAGAAGAAGCCGAACCCATGGGGCCTGTACGACATGCACGGCAATGTCTGTGAATGGTGCCTCGATCAGTATTTCGCCGACGCCTATAAAAAACAGGGGGGCGAGAATCCGTTTTTCGTGGTGACCAAAGAGTACCCGCAGGTCGTGCGAGGTGGCTCGTGGGAAGCCGACGCGGCCGCCTGCCGCAGCGCGGCTCGCGATTACTCAAAGCCGGAGTGGAAGATTCAGGACCCGCAGCTTCCCAAGAGCCGCTGGTTCCATACGGATGCGTTGTTCGTCGGTTTTCGGGTCGTGCGCCCGCTGAAGGCGAATGACATCAAGCTGCCGCCGACCGAGCCGAACAAGGAGCGATGAAGAGAACACGTGAAAGTGAGTTTAGCGCCGAGGCGCAACCGAGCCCTTTAACGCACAGTACCCACGAACACGGCCCGTGGATTTATTGAGGTGAGACGTCTCTTTTCCTTCTGCATGGAGAATCAGAGTATGAGCCAGCCTGCGTCACAATCGGGGGCGACGAACCGTCGCGACTTCCTCAAGTCTTCGTCTCTGGCGGCCGTGGGGGCCGGCGTGCTGGGAACCCTTGGGTCGCTTCCCGGGGCCTATGCGGCCAGCGACGACACGATCAAGGTCGGCCTGATCGGCTGCGGCGGCCGCGGGACCGGCGCTGCCAGCCAGGCCCTCTCGACAAAAGGAAACGTCAAGCTCGTGGCGATGGCCGACGCCTTTCAATGGCAGCTCGACAAGAGCTACAACGACCTGAAACAGGCGATGGCCGACAAGCCCGACCGCCTGGCCGTCCCTGAAGAGAACAAGTTCGTCGGTCTCGACGCCTATCAGAAGGTGATCAACGCCGGCGTGGACCTGGTCATCCTGGCAACGCCCCCGGGTTTCCGGCCGGTCCATTTCGAAGCCGCCGTCAAGGCCAACAAGCACGTCTTCATGGAAAAGCCTGTGGCGGTCGACGCGCCTGGCGTGCGGCAGGTGCTGGCGGCGGCTGAGGAATCAAAGAAAAAGAATCTGGGAGTGGGCGTGGGACTGC
>JBLMWR010000731.1:0-3158 GCA_050257335.1 Deltaproteobacteria bacterium
GTTCCTGGCCGGCATTCTGCTGTTCCTCGTCGGCGGCGACGGGCAGGTGCGCTGGGTCTTCCGCCCAAAACGGTTCATTGCGCGGCTGTCGCCCGTCGAGCTCCTGAACGAGATCGACCGGGTGCCTCCGTTCCCCGGCAGCGGAGCACCGTAGGCTGGCCATCCAGGCAGGCGTGACGATCTCATCCCCCTTTTCCATTCACCAGGCAGACCGTTCGGGCACATTGCGGCCGGCGCCGGCCCTCCGATACCATAGCCAGCGCCAGGATCGAAGGGGTCTGCCGATGAATCATCCGCTGCCGCAGGTCTATATCGCCCGTCACGGCGAAACCGCGTGGAGCATTTCGGGGCAGCACACGGGGCTGACCGACCTGCCGCTTACCCCGCGCGGCGAGCGCAACGCCCGCGAGCTTTGCGCGCGGCTGGCGGGGATCTCGTTCGACCGCATTTTTACGAGCCCTCTCCAACGGGCGCGGCGGACCTGCGAGCGGGCCGGCTTCGGCCCCCGCGCCGCCGTCGACCCCGATCTCGTCGAGTGGAATTACGGGCAATACGAGGGACGGACGACGGCCGAAATCCGTGCGGAACGGCCCGGCTGGGAGATCTTTCGCGACGGCTGCCCGGGAGGAGAAAGCGTCGCCGCGATCGCGGCCCGTGCCGACCGCGTCGTGGCCCGCCTGCGGGCGGCGGGGGGAAACGTGCTCCTCTTCTCGAGCGGCCATTTTCTTCGCGTCTTCGCCCCCCGCTGGTGCGGGCTGGACGCGAGCCTGGGGACTTATCTGCACCTCGACACGGCGACTGTCAGCACGGTCGGGTATCACCACAACCTCAATGAACCCGCCATCCATCTCTGGAACGACGGCCGGCATGTGGTTGGTTAATGCAGTCGTCCCGCTCCGCGAAGTCAGCCCGCCGGCGGCGCGACAACCACCGGATTGTGCCAGCCTCCCGGAGGGGCGACCAGCCGGTCCACTTCGCCCGGGCCCCACGTCCCCGGTTCGTAATCAAAGACCGTCGTCGGCGTTTCGATCAGCGGGTTGACGATCCGCCACGCCTCTTCGACATAATCCTGCCGCGAAAAGAGCGTCGGATCGCCGCGCATGGCATCCCCCAGCAACCGCTCGTAAGCGTCCATCTCGTCCCCGTCGGGGTGGTGAATGGCCTGCAGTTCGGCGGGGCGGCCGATCATTTCCTCCCCGGAATCCATGACCATTGTCCCCAGCGCCAGCACGATGTCGGGGCTCAATCGGAAGCGGAAGTGATTGGGGACCGTGGGCGAGGAAGAATAGACCTCGGGAGGCCGGCGCAATTCGACGAAGACCTCGGTGCAGGTCACGGGGAGGCACTTTCCCGCGCGGATGAAAAAGGGGACGCCGTCCCAGCGCCACGATTTGATCGCGAGGCGCAGGGCGGCAAAAGTTTCGACCCGCGAATGGGGCGCCACGCCCTTCTCGTTCCGGTACCCGCGAAACTGGCCGCGGACGACGTTGTGCGCATCGAGCGGCGGAATCGCGCGGAGCACCTTCACCTTTTCGTCCCGGACCGCTTCGCTGTCCGTCCCGGCGGGGGGCTCCATCGCCAGATTCGCCAGGACCTGGAACATGTGGTTCTGGATGACGTCGCGAATGGCCCCGGCTTCTTCGTAAAACGCGCCCCGCCCCTGGACTCCGAAATTCTCGGCCATCGTGATCTGCACGCTGGCGACATAGTTCCGGTTCCAGATCGGCTCCAGAAACGTGTTTTCGAAGCGGAAATAAAGCAGGTTGCGGACGGGCGCTTTCCCCAGGTAATGATCGATCCGGAAGATCGACGCCTCGTCGAAAAGGCTCAGCAGAATCTTGTTGAGCGCCTGGGCTGACGCCAGGTCGCGCCCGAACGGTTTTTCGACGATGACCCGCGCATTCCGCGAGCACCCCGACTCGCCCAGTTGCTTGACCACCAGGCCGAAGACCTTGGGAGGAATGGCCAGATAATACGCCGGGCGGCCCGCACCATCGAGCTCCCTGCGCAGGACCTGAAACGTCGCCGGGTCGCCGTAGTCGCCATCCACGTAGCGCAGGAGACCGTACAGCTTTTCAAAGGCGTCCGGGTCGAGCCCGCCATGTTTTTCCAGACTTTCGCGGGCCCGCGCCCGCAACTGCTCTAGACCCCACCCCGACTTGGCCACGCCGATCACCGGAACCGTCAGTTGCTCCCGTTTGATCATCGCCTGCAGGGCCGGGAAGATTTTTTTGTAGGCCAGGTCTCCCGTCGCCCCGAAAAACACCAGGGCATCCGCCGGAGGATGATTCATCGTTCGCTCCTTCCCGTTGTCAACGCCATTGGCCGTCACGTCTCACTGTAAACCACGAGCGCTCGGTCCGGCAATGTCGAACGCCGTCGCCGCGCCGCGCGCATCAATAGCATTGCAACACGGCCCATGCGGCGTCGAAATCGGTGGAGGCAAGATCCTGGCGCCGGATCCAAAAATAGACTCGTCCCGTATCGCTCCACATCCAGCCCAACCGCTCCTCATCGGAATCGATCTGCAGGAGCAGCTGCCAGTCAGCAGCGCCAGATTCGAGTGCGGCGCGGCGCGGATCCTTGTAACCACTCGGGTCGCCACAGTAGAGGCCGTTGGTGACGAGCTGGCATTCCAGCCGCATGTCGCCCTGGATCTCCTGGGGATGTCCCCCGCACCGGTGAACTGGTTCCCGCTCACTCGATGCTGACATGAGCTGGCGAAGAAGTGTACCGTAATCTTCGTCTCCCCAGATCGACAGGTCCCCACCGTCGAATGCAAGACGCGGTGGCAGAGTCCATTCCTGCGTGAACCTCAATCCTCGTGTCGGGAACTTCACTTCGTCGGGAAGGCTGGCGGGCGCAGCAACGGGAACGAGTTCTTCGTGCTCTGGGATGTAGAGAACGCGGCAGTGGCCGCGCGCCTCCGGGTCATAACCACAGTTTTGCGACGGGTCATAAAAGAAGACCAGCGTGCCGTCTGATGGCCAGCCCTGGAGTGGGGCGGCCGTGTGCAACTCGCGCAAAGATAATTGGCCCAAAAATGTCAGCGGCAGAGGCCCCTGCGACAATTGCTGCCGCATCCGTGCGGCGATGTCGCGCAGGCCGGTCGCCCGCGGGTTCTTATTGAAATTCTCCTCAAGTCGCAGGATTTGCGC
>JBLMWR010000732.1:0-3661 GCA_050257335.1 Deltaproteobacteria bacterium
TCATCGACGGTGGCAACCCCCTTCGCCCCCTCCTCCTGTCCGGCGGGCGGCGCAGGCAAACCGACGGCGGGAGCCGCCAGGAAGCTGCCAGCCTGGTCGCTGGCTTCGAGCAGGGACACCACCTCGGCACGGAGGGGCTCGTTCCCTGCGCAGGCGGCATCGAGAAAGGCCGCACGGGCGTCGTCGGAGTCGATCTCCAGCGCCTTCCCAAAAATGGTCTTAATATCCGGTGGGGATTGATTCATGGTGGTCTTTTCCGCCGATGCTCCAGAGAGATATGCGACGTTCACGCCTCGCGGCTGCCAGAAAAATTGGAAGATGCGAACAAGACGCCGGAATTCCGTCGCGAAGTGCGGTGCCGAATTGGCGAAAGGCTGAAATCGCAGCTTGCTGGTCAGCGTCGCCGTGCGGCAATTTATACGGGCGGATGACGCGGCTCCGCGTTGGAATGGCGATACAGCCACGCGCGGGCATAGGCCCAGTTGCGGTACGCGGTCCGGGGGGGAATGCCGAGCGTCTCCGCCGCCTCTTCGACCGTCATCCCTGCGAAATAGCGGAGCTTGACGAGCTCCGCCGCGTCGGCATCGGCCCGGGCCAGCGCTTCGAGAGCTTCGTCAATCGCGACCAGTTCGTCCACGGGAACGTCAATGGCGACGTCGATGTCGGACAGGGCCAGTTGCCGACGGTCGCCACCGTGGCGCAGTCGCTGCCGGCGACGGGCGCTTTCGATCAGAATTCGCCGCATGGCTTCGGCAGCGGCAGCGAAAAAATGCCGGCGACTGTCCCAGCCCTGCGCGGCCGCCCCGACCAGACGCAGGTACGCCTCGTGGACCAGGGCGGTGGCACTCAGCGTCTGGCCGGGATTCTCCCGGGCCATCTTCTGCGCAGCCAGATTGCGGAGTTCCTCGTACACCAGCGGCAGAAGCCTCTCCGCGGCCCGCGGATCACCGTTCTCAATGTCGCTCAGGATCCGCGTGACGTCTTCCAAAAATCACCGAGCGCCCGCAGGCGGCTTGCCGAGAACTCCGTACCAGCGCCAGTATAACGCCGGAACGTGGCTCGCGACAGGATGATCAGCCGAAGGCATTTCCTCCTGCGGATCATGTCATCGTCCCGATGGCCGAGCGGAAGCGGGCCAGCGCGACGCCGAAAAACACCGTGCCGATCACGGCCAGCGCCAGAAATTGCGGCCACACGATGTCGAAGCCCGCGCCGCGAAAGAGGACCCCCTGGGCGAGCATCACGAAGTGCGTGGTGGGCGCGCCCAGCATCAGGTACTGCACGACCTCGGGCATGCTTTCCCGCGGAGTCACCCCGCCCGAGAGCATCTGCAGAGGCAACAGCACGAGCATCAAGAGCAGGCCTAATTGCGGCATCGAGCGGGCGATGGTCCCCATGAAGATCCCCATCGAAGTCGCCGCGAACAGGTGCAGCGCGGCGGCCGACAGGAACAGCAGGCGCGAGCCTTCGACCGGCACGCGAAGCAGCCCTTCCACGACGCCGACCAGCGCCAGCCCGCAGGCGATCAGCACGACCAGCCCCATCGACCAGATCTTGCTGGTCATGATCTCCAAGGGCGTGACCGGCATGACCAGCAGGTGCTCGATCGTCCCGCGCTCCCTCTCGCGGATCAGCGCCGCGCCGGTGAGCACGATGGCCAGCATGGTGACCTGGTCGATCAGCTTCATCGCGCCGCCGAACCACGACTTGTTGAGTTCGCGGTTGAAGCGCACCCGCTCCGCCAGATCGACCGGCGGAGTCGTCCGGGCGCGATAGCGCCGCGAGAACGCCTCGACTTCGTCGCTGACGATCGACTGGACGTAACTGGTGCCGTTGAGGGCCTGGCTCATCCGCGTCGCATCGACATTGAGCTGAATCGCCGGCGTGCGCCCGGCCAGCACGTCGCGCTGGAAATCCGGAGGAATATTGAGGGCGAAGGTGTCGAGCCCGGCGTCCATGCGGGCGTCCATTTCGGCTTGCGTGACCATGACGGGCGGCAGGAAATAAGGCCGCTGGAAGGCCGCGACGATCCGCAGCGACAGGGGCGAGCCGTCTTCGTCCACAATGGCGATCGACGCCCGGTTGAGGGTCTCCGGCATCGCCTTCGAGCCGGCATGGATCGACACCGTGAAGGCAAAGACGATCAGCACCAGCATGATCGGGTCGCGGGCCAGGCTCCACAATTCCTTGACCCCCAGATTCCAGACGTGGTTCGCGCGCATGGTTCAGCTCTCCTGCTTCTTCAACAGGGCCACGCTCGAACCGGTCAGCACCACCAGGGCCGCCAGCAGCGGGACAAATGACCGGAACAGATCGTAAAAGCTCAGCGCCTTCGAAAAGGCGCCGCGGGAGATCACCAGAAAATACGTGGTGGGGAAGATTCGTCCGATCAGGGCGCCGCCCCCCTGCAGCGACGAGACCGGGTCGATCATCCCGCAGAACTCCACGGCCGGAAGAAGCGTGAGGACCGCCGTCCCGAAAATCGCCGCCACCTGGCTGCGCGTAAAGCTCGAGATCAACAGGCCCAGCGCGGTCGCGCACCCGACATAGAGGAGGGCGCCTGCGGTCAGGGCCGCCAGGCTGCCCGTGAGCGGCACGCCGAAGATGGTGACTGCCATCACCGCCAGCAGCAGGAAGTTGAACATTCCCAGGGCGACATACGGGAGCTGCTTCCCCAGCATGAACTCCAGAGGCTTCACCGGCGTGACGTAGAGATTCACGATCGAGCCCAGCTCCTTCTCGCGCACCACCGAGAGCGCCGCCAGGATCGCCGGAATCAGCAAAAGCAACAGCGGGATCACGGCCGGCACCATCGAGTCCAGGCTCTTGACGTCGGGATTGTAGCGGAAACGCGTCTCGAGCGTCGCCGGACCGGTCAGATGCCGCCGGCCGAGAACGTGCGCGGCCTTTTCGGCCAGCCAGTGCGCGTGCATCCCCTGCACGTAGCCGCGGATCGTTTCCGCCCGCTGCGGCATGGCGCCGTCGATCCACACGCCGATCTGCACGGCCGTCCCGCGCGCGAGGTCCCGCGCCATGCCGGGCGGAATCTCGATCGCCAGGCTGATCTCGCCCGTGCGCATCCGCCGATCGAGCTCGGCGTAGTCGGCGATCGGCGGTTGCTCGATGAAGTAACGCGAACCGGCAAGGTTGAGAAGGTAGTCGCGGCTGACGGTCGTCTGGTCGCGGTCCAGCACGGCGAAGGTCAGGTCTTCCACGTCCATGGTGATGCCGTAACCCATGATGAACATCAGGATCACGCTGCCGAGCACGGCCAGCGTGGCGCGGATCGGGTCGCGGCTCAGCTCCAGCGCCTCGCGCAGGTTGTAGCTCAGCATGCGTCGCACGCTGAATCCCCCTCTCCCCCTGGGAGAGGGCCGGGGTGAGGGCGGTGCGGCTGGTTGGTCTGCCGGCCGGGAAGACGGCTGCGCTTCCGAGTGCGTCGCTTGCTCGGGCGCTGGCTGGACTGCAGGCCGCGCCGCTGGTGACTCCGCCCTCACCCTAACCCTCTCCCAGAGGGAGAGGGAACCGCGGGGCTCCTCTCCCGGCACTTCGCCTCCCGGTCCTCCACTCCCTTCCGTAACCAATCCCCCTCTCCCTCTGGGCTGGGGTGAGGGCTGCACTGCTGGTTGCTCTGCAGGCTCGACTCTCTCCCATCCCCACC
>JBLMWR010000733.1:0-5576 GCA_050257335.1 Deltaproteobacteria bacterium
CCAGAAGTTTTCGCCCGCAACTGCGGCGTCTGTCACTCGTTCGACGGTCACGACGGCACCGGCAAGGAGTTCAAGCAGCCGACCGCGTCGGATCTCGGAAAATTCGGGCAACGGGAATGGATCCGCGGATTCATCACGAATCCTGCCGGACCGACGCACTTCGGACCGACGGTCAATGGCTCCTTCGAGGGTCAGCCGATCGGGAAGCGCTTCGTCGAGGGGCAGATGGCGACATGGGCGAAGGACAACGTCCCCAACATGAAAGAGAAGGAAATCGACGCCGTGGTCGAGTTCCTCGTCGCGCAAAGCCATCGGACCGACATGGCGCCGCCGAACGAAGAGCTGGTGCAGCAGGGGCGCGACTTCTTCGAAGGAGGCTCGGATACCGTCGAGACGTCGTGCTTGGGATGTCACGAAATGAAAATCAACGGCGAGGCGCTGGGATCTTCAGGCCTCACTCCGGCGCCGGAATTGACCGGTTACGGTTCGGAGGAATGGCTCCGCGACTTCCTGCTCGACAGGGGGGCCGCGCGGCACTACGGCAAACGCAACGCCATGCCCTCCTACAAGGACCGCATGTCGGAAAAAGACTTCGACATTTTGCTGCGCTGGATGCGGCACCGGTGGTATGAGCCGGAGGCGGAGCCGACGGACTGACGTACGTCAGGCTTACAGCCTGACCGCAATGCGCCGCCGTGTGTCCTTCCGGCATACCAGCCAACACGCCGGCGGACGGTTGGTCGAACTCCGATGTGTTCGCCGGCGACCGCGACGCGCCATCGCGGGCAAAGTGCTGTCAGGCTGTAAGCCTGACGTGCGTGACCTACTCCTTTGCCGCGCGGGCCCATTCGAGGCGCATCCAGTCGACGAGCAGCTCGAGTTCCCGCGCCGAGAGGCGCGACTCGTCGAAGGCGGGCATCAGGTTCTTCTTGCCGTAGAACCGTTTGTCGCCCGGATTGCGGATGAAATCCCGGAGCCAGGCCTTGGATCCATAGCCGTTGAGGTCGGGACCGGGGGCGATGCCGCCGCTTCCTGATCCGTCCGGGTCGCCGGCTTTGAGATTGTGGCATTGCAGACAGTGCGCGAAATCGATGGGCTCCCCCTTGTCGCTGTCGAGATTGCCACTGAAGACGGCGATCCCCGTTTCGATTTCAGCCGCATCCGCCGTCGGGGCGTCGGTGCGGGCGGCTTCGCGTGCCAGAAGCGCGGCGACAGCCCTCAGGTGCTGTTCATTGATTTGCCCCGCCGGCGCCAGATTTTTGGCCGCCCATTTGGCCATTTCTCCATTCTTCAGTTTCGCGCCCCCGCTGACGCGATCGGCGTGACCGAAGAACCGGTCGTCGGCCGGCTTCGCAAGAAACGCGGCGATCCAGTCGCGAGTCCCGAAACCGGAAAGATCGGCGGCGGTGGGAACCGCCGGCTGCCGCCGCCCGCCGACCACTTCCGTCGAGACCCGGCCCGTTCCGTCGTGGCCGTTCCATGTGTGGCAGGCGGCACAGTGGGCCGCGAACAGCAGGGCCCCTTTGGCCTTGGCGTCGTTCTGCAGCAGGGTCACCGGTCCCTCGGGGGGAATGCCGTTCTCATGCGCAAGCCACAAGGCACGCCCCGCATAGTCAATCTCGCGGCGGCGCGACTCCTGGTAATCGGCGTCATGCCGGTCGTGTTCATAGCCGGTCCAGGTCAGCCAGCCGACGGCTCCCAGGCCGCTCAGGGCCAGCACACAAGCCAGAAGATGTCCGGCCATCCTTCCCAGGATTTTTTCATAAAAGGGCATCGCCAGAAGCAGGAGCAGAATGGCGACCGGCAACGCTCCGGTCACGAGCACCTCCTGCTTCTTATCGACACGGTGCCGCAACTCGAATAGAAATCGCACGAACCACTCGGGCCGTGCGACGTATGGAAGATCGGGATCGGCCGGCGCTTCGAGGGCAATTTCCCGAACCGGAAGATCGCTTTCCCACGTGGACGACGCCGGAGTCAGATACTTTTCCCGAAACTGCGGATACCACGCCACCAGCGCCACGACGGCAGCCATCAGCAGCGAAAAGACGATGAGGTTGCGGGCTGCCTGAAACGGCCAGTACGGTTCGTGGCCGTTGTCGGCCGGCGACACGATCTGCAGGCCGGGCGTGGACGGCCGCGACTTCATCAACTGCAGCTTCTCGCGCCGCATGAGGGCGACATGGATGTACAGCAGGATCCCCGCCAGGACGGGAAGCACCATGACGTGCAGCGTGTAGAGGCGCGTCAGGGTCAGATTGCCGAATTCGCTCCCCCCGACCAGCATCGTCCGCAGGGCCGGGCCGATCCCGGGCATCGTCCCCGCGATGCCTGTTTCGATCTGATACGCCCAGTATCCCTTCTGGTCCCACGGCAGAGGATTGCCGCTGATCGCCAGGGCCAGAACGAGCCCCGCCAGAAAGATCCCGGTCCAGTAGGTGAACTCCTTCGGCCGGCGATATCCGGCGGTGACGATCACGGATAACCCGTGCAGGACGATGACGACCAACATCGTATGCGAGGTGTAATGATGAACGCCGCGGACGAAGCTCCCCCATTGCGTTCCGGTTTCGAGGTACTGGACGCTCCCCCACGCCGAAGCCTCTGAGGGGCTGTAAACGGTCATCAGCAGGGTGCCGGTGACGATCTCCACAATGAACATGAGCGCCAGCGCCCCGCCCCAGACGTAGCGCCAGCGGGCGGCGCGGCTTACGGGAAAATTGAGCAGCACAAGGGCATGCAGGGCGCCACGGTAGCCCGTCCGCTCGTCGATCCAGTCGAAAATCTCAGCCAAGGGGAATTTTCTCCTCCGATCCCGACTCGAAACGTTGGAAGATCACGCTGACCCACTCCTCGCCCTTCACGTTCTCGATGACCGTGTCGAGCCGGTCAAGCCCCCGCCGCTGCGGGCCGCTGATGATTTCTCCCTCGTCGGTGAAGCTGGCCTCATGGCAGGGGCAGAAGAACTTCTTCTCGGAGGCGACGTGATCGACCTGGCACCCCAGGTGCGGGCAGGTGACCGAAAACACGTCAACCTGCCTTTCATCGCGGCGGACCAGCCATACTCCCCCGATTGGGCCTTCGGGGTAGCGCGTCCACGCGTCGGTGCGGCGATCGCGCAACACGAATTTCCGCGGGACGCCGATTTCCAGGTCGCTCAGCTTGAGGAGCCGCCGGCGTTTTCCCTTTTTCGCCTGCCGTCGCAGGGGTTCCACCAGCATGCCCACACCGGGAACGGCAAGGAACAGGGCGAAGCATCCTGTCAAAGCAAGCGAAATCCAGCGGAAGAGAGCCCGACGATTCACGGATTTGCCCTCCAGAAAACACAAAAGCCCGGTGCGCGCAAACCACTTGCGCTGCCGGGCGTTCATCGCCACAGGAGACCCTGCCCAGCGCGGGCAGAGCCTCAATCAGTCTGAAGTCAAAGCTAACCGTTGAAGCAGTCCGCCGTCAACAACATCAACAAGCGTTTACGCGGCTTTCTCATTCCTGGGAAACTCAATATCGCACGGGCTTGCTGGACTGTGCGTGTTTTTTCTCCGCAGGGCGGCAACCAGGTCATTTCCGGGCTCTCAATGCAACCGCGAACGAAGCGCCTCGTTCTCTGCCAGCAGCTCTTCCGGCAGCTTTTCGCCGAAGCTCGTGAGAAACCTGTCGCGATCGGCGATCTCGGCCCGCCAGTCGTCGTGATCGATGCGCAAGAGGGCATCGACCGCGGCCTGCTGCAAGCCCAGGTCGGCGGCGTCCAGAGCCTCTACGGTCGGAACCCAGCCGATCGGCGTTTCTCGCGCCGCACCGTCTCCGTGGCACCGCTCGGCGATCCATTTCAAGACGCGGATGCTCTCGCCGAACCCCGGCCAGAAGAACTTTCCTGCGGCGTCCTTGCGGAACCAGTTGACGTGAAAGATGTGGGGGAGCTTGTTTCCTCCGCGCCGACCGATGTCGAGCCAGTGCCGCCAGTAATCGGCGATATGGTACCCGCAGAAGGGGAGCATGGCCATCGGGTCGCGGCGCAGCTCGCCGACGATCCCCACCGCGGCGGCGGTCTTTTCGCTGCTCATCGTCGCCCCGACGTAGGTGCCGTGCTGCCAGTCGAAGGCCTGATAGACGAGCGGCATGACCGTCGCCCGCCGGCCGCCGAAGATGATCGCGCTGATCGGCACCCCTTCCGGCTTCTCCCAGTCAGGTGAGATTGTCGGACATTGGCGGGCGGGGGCGGTAAAGCGGCCGTTGGGGTGCGCGGCGGGGGTGGTCGAGGCGGGCGTCCAGGGCTGGCCGCGCCAGTCGACCAGACCCGCCGGCGGCGCGCCCCCGAACCCCTCCCACCACACCGTACCGTCCGGGCGCAGGGCGACGTTCGTGAAGATCGTGTTGCGGCTGCACGTGAACATGGCGTTGGGATTCGTACGGTAGCTCGTCCCCGGCGCCACGCCGAAAAAACCGGCCTCGGGATTGATCGCGTACAATCGGCCGTCGGCACCGAATTTCAGCCAGGCGATGTCGTCCCCGATCGTTTCGACCTTCCAGCCGGCATCGCGGTAGCGCGGCGGCGGGACGAGCATCGCCAGATTGGTCTTGCCGCACGCCGACGGAAAGGCCGCCGTCATGTACGTCTTGCGGCCGTCGGGGTCGATCAGGCACAGCACCAGCATGTGCTCGGCGAGCCACCCCTCGTCGCGCGCCAGCACACTCGCGAGGCGCAGCGCGAAGCATTTCTTGCTGAGGAGCGCGTTGCCGCCATAGTTCGAGTTGACGCTGAGGACCAGGTTTTCTTCAGGAAAATGGCTGATGTAGCGGTTCTGCGGATCGAGCTGCGCGACGGCGTGCAGCCCGCGCGAAAACAGGCCGTTCTCTCCCAGCGCGGATTGTGCCATTTGTCCCATCCGCGTCATGATTCGCAAATTGGCGACGACGTACGGGCTGTCGGTAAGCTCCACCCCCACCTTCGACATGGGGCTCCCCGGCGGCCCCAGCAGGTACGGGACGACGTACATGGTCTTGTGCCGCATCGCGCCGCGCAGGAGCGGCTGCAGGATTTCGTGCATCTGCTGCGGGTCCTGCCAGTTGTTGGTGGGGCCGGCGTCCTCGGCGCGACTGCTGCAGATGAACGTTCGATCTTCGACGCGGGCCACGTCGTTGGCATCGCTGCGCGCCAGGAACGAATTGGGATGCCTGTCGGGATTGAGCGGGATGAATCCGCCGGTCGAGACGAGCAGCGCGTTGATCTGCGCGCTTTCTTCCTCCGAGCCGTCGCACCAGTGAACCGCGGCTGGTTCCGTCAGCCGCGCCACTTCCGCGACCCAAGCCTCGAGGGCCCGATGTCCCATGGTGCCGATCTCTCGTGAGCCTGAATCGAAAACGCGCCCAATCCCGATTTCTTCCGCAAGCCGCCGCGCCTGTGACTCTATTGCAGGCCTATCCAATCCGCAAGAGGCCCCGTCCCGGTTGCCTCTGAATCGCCGCAATAGAAACATCCGGTGCCTATCGGCCTCGGGGCCAACGACGCAAAGGACTTGGCGCGGCCTTCGGCCGGAACCAAACCTCTTATATGGAAGGGCATACTGATCTGCCCATCA
>JBLMWR010000734.1:0-4467 GCA_050257335.1 Deltaproteobacteria bacterium
CAAGGCCGACCTCAAGGGCCGGACGCTCGAAGTCTGGGTGAGCCTGGTGAATCTCGACCAGCGCGGTGGGGGGGCCATGACGATCCAGAGCACCACCGGCGCCGTGTTCGACTCGATCGTCTTTGGCGAAAAAGAGCCCGGCCAGTGGATGGCGGGGAGCAACGGCTACTCGCGAACGCAGAGTTTCCAGGCCCCGCTCGAAAAAGAAGCTGACAAGTCGATCGTGAAGATCGTAGTCGTCTACGGTGCGGATCAGACGATCGCCGGATACCGCAATGGTCGCCAGTACGGGGCGCCGTACAGCGCGCCGTCGGTGGCGACGTATGAAGTCGGCAAGTCGCAGATCGTGTTCGGGCTGCGGCACAGTCCACCGGGGGGCAACCGGTTTCTGGCCGGCGCCATCGACCGCGCGGCCCTGTACGACCGGGCTCTGACTCCCGACGAAGTCGCGGCCCTGGCGGGGGTCGTCAGTGAGATGGTCACCGACGACCAGATTCTGGCCGAACTCTCGCCGGAAGCCAGTCGCACCCGGCAGCAGCTTGTGTTCGAGCTGTCGCGCGTCCGGTCGCAATTGCGGCTCGTGACCGGCGGACGTGTCTATGCGGTGAACCCGGCCGCTCCGGAACCCACCAACGTCCTCGATCGCGGCAACCCCGCGCAGAAGCGCGACCCGGCGCTGCCGGGGGCGATCAGGGCGCTGGGAGCCCTGTCGCCCGACTTCGGGCTGGCGGCGGATGTCCCCGAAGGGGAACGGCGCCGCCGGCTGGCCGAGTGGATCACCGATATTCGCAATCCGCTGACGCCGCGAGTCATCGCCAACCGGCTTTGGCATTACCATTTCGGCGCCGGGATCGTCGACACCCCCAACGACTTCGGCTTCAATGGCGGCCGCCCCTCCCACCCCGAACTGCTCGACTGGCTCGCGTCCGAGCTGGCGGACCCCCAGACGCACGTCACCAAAATCCAGAATCCCAAATCCGAAATTCCAATTCCGAAGTGGTCGCTGAAACACCTCCACAGCCTCATTGTCACCTCGGCCACGTACCGCCAGGGCTCGCACGCCAATCCCGTCGCGAACAAAATCGACGCCGGGAATCGTCTCTTGTGGCGCAGGACGCCGCAGCGACTCGAAGCCGAGGCGCTCCGCGATGCGATGCTGGTGGCGGCAGGGGAAATCAATCCCACGATGGGCGGCCCGGGATTCCATGACTTCCGTACCTTCACCTTCAATTCCCAGTTTTACGAACCGGTCGATCCGGTGGGATATGAATTCAACCGGCGGACGGTGTATCGCACCTGGGTCCGCTCGGGGCGCAATGAGTTCCTCGACGTGTTCGATTGCCCCGATCCTTCCACGACCGCGCCGAAGCGGGCCGTCACGACGACGCCCCTTCAGGCGCTGGCGCTCCTTAACAATTCCTTCACGTTGCGCATGGCTGATCGGCTGGCGGTGCGCGTAGAACGCGAGGCGCGCGGCCTCGATCGGCAGCTCCTGCGGCTCTATGATCTGGCTTTCAATCGCACTCCCACGGCCGGTGAATTGGGCGAGGCCAATACGTTCGTCGCGCGGCACGGCCTGGCCGCCTTCTGTCGCGTGATTTTCAACTCCAACGAGTTTTTGTACGTCGATTAACCTGCGAAAGTCATCATGATGCATCCCTGGCACGACATTACCCCCGGCGAGGATCTCCCCGGCGAATTCAATGCCATCATCGAGATTCCGATGGGGTCGAGCGTCAAATACGAGCTCGACAAGCGGACCGGTCTGCTCAAGATGGACCGTGTGTTGTACTCGGCGGTTTACTACCCCGCGAACTACGGGTTCATTCCGCAGACCCTCGCCGAAGACGACGACCCGCTGGACGTGCTGGTGCTGTGCCAGGAGGCGGTCGTCCCGCTGACACTGGTCACGGCGCGGGCCATTGGCCTGATGACGATGATCGACTCGGGGAAACGCGACCACAAGATCCTCGCGGTCGCGGTGCACGATCCCGAGTTCAACGGCTTCCAGGAGGCCAGTGAGCTGCCGATGCACCGGCTGAACATGCTCCGCCGGTTCTTTCAGGATTACAAGACCCTCGAAGGCAAAGCGGTCGAGGTCGACGAGCTGACGCCCGCCGGCTTTACGCACCCGATCATTCAGGACGCCCTCGAACGCTACAGCGAACAGCGCCGCCGCGGGTTCGTCAAATAATCATGTATCCCCCCGAAGCCACGGGCCATGTTCCGCGGGTTCTGTCACGTACTGAACACGAGGCGAGCCGCCTATGAAACTCAGCAATCTCACCCGCCGCGACTTTCTCGCCTGGCCCGCGTGCGGCCTGGGCGGCGCGGCTCTGTTATCGCTGCTCTTTCGCGACGGCGCGCTTCACGCCGCCCCCATCCCCGGGGAAGCCGCCGATCCCCCTCCGCACCACGCACCCAAAGCGAAACGAGCGATCCACATCTTTCTCTGCGGGGGCTTAAGCCAGATCGACTCGTTCGATTACAAGCCCGAACTGGAACGGCTGCACGGGAAAACGCTCGCGGCTGACGAACGTCCCGATGTCTTTTTCGGGCAGGTGGGGTTGCTGCGCAAGCCCGACTGGGCGTTCAAGCAGCGCGGCCAGAGTGGCCTGTGGGTGTCGGAGCTGTTTCCGCGTCTCGCGGAAGTCACCGACGAGCTGACCGTCATCCGGTCGATGTTCGCCGAGACTTCGAACCACACGCCGGCGACGTTCCAGGCCAACACGGGGTTCCGGCTGAACGGTTTTCCGACGATGGGGGCCTGGCTTTCGTATGGGCTCGGGAACGAGACCGAGGACCTGCCGGCGTACGTCGTGATCGGCGACACCCGCGGACTGCCCGCCGGCGGGTCGATCAATTGGAGCAACGGCTTTCTCCCGGCCAGGCATCAGGGAGTCGTCATGAAAAGCAAGGGGGCGGCGATCGCCGACCTCATCCCCGCCGGGGACATCCGCACCGAAACCGAAACCGAAAGCCGGAGGCTGCTGGCGGAATTCAACCGCCGGCATCTCGAAGCCCGCGGCGGCAGCGACGATCTCTCGGCCCGGATGCGCGCGTACGAGCTGGCGGCGCGAATGCAACTGGCCGTCCCGGAAGTCGCCGCGCTGGAGCGCGAAACGGCGCGAACGCAGGCGCTGTATGGCCTCGACCGGCCGGAAACGAACGACTTTGGGCGCGGCTGTCTTCTCGCCCGGCGGCTGCTCGAGCGCGGCGTGCGGTTCGTGCAGATTTTTTCCGGCGGGGCGTTCGGGTCGCCACGCATCAACTGGGACGCGCACGAGAACGTCGTCCAGAACCACGGGCAGGAGGCGCTGCGCATCGACCGCCCCGTGGCGGGGCTGTTACGCGACCTGAGGCAGCGGGGCATGCTTGACGACACGCTGATCATTTTCAGCAGCGAATTCGGACGCACCCCTTTCACACAATCGGCGGATGGCGTGCTGGGCCTCGGGCGCGACCACAACCAGAACGGTTTCACGGTGTGGCTCGCCGGGGCGGGCCTGAAGCCGGGAATCGCGTTCGGCGCCACCGACGACGTCGGTTACAAGGCGGTCGAGCACCGCACGAGCTGGTACGACTTCCACGCCACGATCCTGTACCTGCTCGGGATCAACCACGAACGGCTCACCTTCTACCACAACGGCATCAACCGCCGTCTCACCAATGTCCACGGCGAGATCATCCGCGAAATTCTGGCGTAGCGTATTGCAGTCATCTCGGTCCTCCGCGATGGTGTCCGTGCATGACTTGCGCGGCTGGCGTCTGAGCGGCGAAAACCGTCGATCTCCGGCGCTTAATTCAGAGGAAGAACCGCTGCTGCGGCGCGGCCTGATTCACCGTGGCACGGGAATCGGCTGGAAACGCGAAGCGCAGACCTCATCTCGCGGAGCGAGCATGAATACAATCACAACTCAAACCGGAACGTGTGACTCAGGTAGCGCGAGAGGCGGCGGGCGAGAGAGAGCGGGGGAACGCGGACTTTGGCGCGGCCGGCTTCGCCGATCAGCAGCGGCGTGTCGGCCGGTTGCAGCGCGACGCGCGCCTGGTAGACTGTGCCGGCGGGGCGGTAGACCCCCGAGTCATCGGGCCGCGTGGGGAGCGTGCCGGCAGGGAGCAACTCCGGGGGGGTGATCTTCAGATCGATTTCCGCGATTTCGCGGATCGTTCCCGAGAGCAGCCGGCCGGGATACTGGTCGAGCTGGATTTGCACTTCCTGTCCGGATCGGACGAATTCCATGTCTTGCTGATCGAGCACCAGCGAGGCTTCGAACTTTTCGGGATCGCCAATCTGGCACAGGAGCGTGCCGGTCTCGAGAAAACAACCGCGATTGGTCGTGTCGAGCGGCCGTCCCGACCAAGTCGCGAGCTCGGCGGCGTCGTACCTGCGGGGTTTTTGCCGGGCCGGTAGAACGGTCCCCGCCGCCGGGGCGGTGACGACAAGCCGCCGTTGATCTTCAAGCC
>JBLMWR010000735.1:0-4869 GCA_050257335.1 Deltaproteobacteria bacterium
AACTGGCACATCCGCGCGTATCCGCGTCATCCGCGGTTGAATTCGTTTTGGTTGCGGCCGTAGGCCGCGCTGGGGACATCTCGTCTCAGTTCGTGCGATTTGGAGTGCACGAAAGGCACGAAATATCCGAAACGCCGAGCGCACCCTGTGCGCACGCGGCTGCGAAGAGAAAATAACATATTTGACATGGCAGCCGGCGCCTGGTCACGGGGGCGCGACCTGCGATTCCGGCCTGAGCTCATCCTGCAGCAGCGAGGCTTCAATTGACATCACTCCGCCGAAATTACGTCGTGCCCTTGCTCATTGCGGCTCTCAAACCGGCGCTTGCCTTCACGCTATTGTGGTTCACTCCGGTGAGCCGTGCGCCTGCCGATCCGACTGAAAGCTCGCCCGCCAATTCACCGAAACCGGCTCCGACGAAATTCGATCTGGCGGCCCTTTCCAAGCCTCCGGAAGTCTTCCCAACGACCGATTGCCCTGCGGAAGGGGTGCGGGCGTTTTTCTATGAAGGCATGCCGTGGAAGGAGAAGCCGACCCGCGTGTTCGCGTACTACGGCGTCCCCAAAGCTCCGGAGGAAACGAAACTCCCGGCGATGGTTCTGATCCATGGCGGCGGCGGGACGGCGTTCGACCGCTGGGTGCGGCTGTGGAACTCGCGCGGCTACGCGGCCATTGCCATGGATCTGTGCGGCTGCCTCCCTGACGGCAAGTACGGCGCCTGGAAACGCCACCCGCACGGCGGACCTCCCGGGTGGGACGCCAGCTTCGGCCAGATTGACGAGCCCATCGAAGACCAATGGACGTACCACGCCGTGACCGCCGTGCTGCGCGGGCACTCGCTCATCCGCTCTTTTCCCGAGATCGACCCTGAGCGGATCGGCGTCACCGGAATCTCGTGGGGAGGTTATCTCACCTGCATCGTCGCCGGCGTCGACGACCGGTTCCGCTTCGCCGTGCCGGTCTACGGCTGCGGGTTCCTCGGCGACAACTCACACTGGCTGGCCAGCTTCGAAAAGATGGGAAAGGAAAAGTCCGCCCGCTGGCTGAATCTGTGGGATCCCTCGCAGTATCTGCCTGGGGCCAAAACACCGATGCTCTGGGTCAACGGCACGAACGACTTCGCCTACCCGATGGATTCGTGGCAGAAGTCATACCGGTTGCCGAAGAGCGCCCGCACGCTCTGCCTGCGCGTCCGCATGCCGCACGGACACGGTGCAGCCGGGGAGAACCCCGAGGAGATCCGAGTCTATGCCGATTCGCTCCTGAAAGACGGCGTGCCACTCCCGAAAGTGACCGATCAGGGCCGGGACAAAAACGAGGTCTGGGCGGCGTATGAATCCAGGTCAGGCGTCAAGAACGCCGAGTTGAACTTCACCCGCAACACCGGCAAATGGCAGGATCGCAAATGGGAATCGGTCCCGGCGACGATCGACGCCGACAAAAAGAGAATCACCGCCACGCTCCCCGAAGGCGCCGCCGTCTACTACCTCAACCTCTTTGATGACCGCAATTGCGCCGTCAGCTCGGTGCATGAGGAACTCGAGTAGGTCGCGCCTGACGAGCGGAAACGCTTCACTCATATTTGGGCACGGCCGGTTCGGGGACTTCGCTCAGGAGCCGGTTGACGATGTCTTCGGTTTTCAGCCCTTCCGCCTGGGCCTGGAAGTTGGTCGAAATGCGGTGGCGGAGCACGGGAATGGCGACGCGGCGGATGTCGGCAACCGAGACGCTCGGGCGGCCGTCCATTGCCGCCATGGCCTTGGCGCCGGCGATGAGGTACTGCCCGGCGCGGGGACCGGCCCCCCAGTCCACCAGCTCCTTGACGAACTTCGGCGACGAGGTGTCGCCCGGTCGCGTGGCCCGTACGAGGCGGGCGACGTAATTGATCGTCAGCGGCGCGGCCTGGACGAGGTTGATCTGCTTCTGCAGGTACTGAATTGCCTTGGCCGACAGCACCTTGCGAGTCTCGGGCTTTTCCATGGCGCTGGTCGTGCTGAGGATCGTCTCTTCTTCGTCGAGCGTCGGGTAGTCGACCTTGATGTTGAACATGAACCGGTCGAGCTGGGCTTCGGGAAGCGGGTAGGTTCCTTCCTGCTCGATCGGGTTCTGCGTGGCGATCACGAAAAAGGGGTCGGGGAGGGGGTACGTCGTCTGCCCGATGGTGACCTCGTGTTCCTGCATCGACTGCAGGAGCGCCGCCTGTGTCTTGGGGGGGGTGCGGTTGATTTCGTCCGCCAGGAGAATGTTCGTGAAGACGGGGCCTTCGACGAACCGGAAGTTTCTCTGGCCGGTTTCGGTTTCATCGAGCACCGTGGTGCCGGTGATGTCCGAGGGCATGAGGTCCGGGGTGAACTGGATGCGTTTGAACTTGACGTCAAGAATCCGGGCGATGGTGCTGACGAGGAGAGTCTTGGCGAGTCCCGGAACGCCCACCAGCAGGCAATGGCCACCCGTGAAAATCGCCGCGAGGATCTGCTCAATCACCGTATCCTGCCCGACGATGACCTTGTGCAATTCCTCGGTCATGATGTCGCGGTGCTTGCGGAACTTGTCGAGGAATTCGTCGAAATCGCGTTGTTCGGGCGGCAAGGTGTCTCGCTTTGCGAAAGAGGACTTGAAAAAGGGGCGTCGTTCGGAGCCATCGGCATCCGCCTTCTAATGGATACGGCGCTGCTCGGTGCCCGTTCCCTTTTTCAGCGGGATATAGAATTCTAAGGAGGCAGCGCGCGTTGGGAAAGTGCACCTGCAGGATCGCCGCCCAGGCCCCTCTGTGCCGAACGGATGCCTTATGACGCCCGCGACTCGCGTTTCCGCCCGTCGGCCCGGTCGCCCGTTACGCACGGGCTCAGAAGCCCATGCGGCCGACGAGCTGAGAAGATCGGCCTGCAACGCCGCCGTCGCTTTCATCCTTTCGGCCGGGACTCTGCGCGTGCGTGCGCGGCTGCGGCGCGGCTCACTTTCTCGCCGATCAGCATGAGCTTCGAGTCGCGCAGCCGCTTCTCGTTGAGCCAGTACGGGCTGGTGATTTCCTTGAAGGCGTAAATGGCCGCCTGGATTCCCTCGGCCCACGCCACGGCGATGAGCTTGATGTCGCCATGCACGTCGCCCACGGCGAATATGCCGCTCCGGCTGGTCTCGAAATAGGGGTCGATGGCGATGCTGCCGTCGTCGTTGAGCCTCAGGCGCAGGCGCTCGAAGGTCGATCTCGCCGACAAAAATCCGATCTGCACGATGACCGTATCGACCGAAAGCTCGGCTCCCTGAGAGGCCGTGATGATGATGTGGTCGCCGTCGAGACGGGCCGCGCTGATTTCAGTGTTCGTGTGAATCCGGCCTCCCAGCTCCCGGACGCGGGCAACGGTGCTCGCCTTTCCCGGCAGGCTGTCGCCGCGCTCGAAAAGATCGACTTCGCCGCCGCGCTGCAGCACCATCACGGCGGCATCCAGCCCCGAGTCTCCCCCGCCGAAGATCGCCACCCGATTGCCCGCGTAATCGGTGATGCGGGGCACCTTGTAGTGCACGCGCTTCGATTCGAGTGCGTCGAGGACAGGCAGCTTTCGGGGAGTGTGCAGCAGCCCGCAAGCCAGAATGACCTTCCGGCACAGGTAGCTCCCCCGGCTGGTGACCACCTGCTTGAGCGGGTCTTCCTTTTCCGTGCGGTCGGTGTCTTCGATGGAGACCAGCTCTTCCTGGAATCGAAACTGCACGAGGGCATTCACCGCCTGGCGATACGTCCGCTCCGACAGCTCCTCGCCGGTAATTCCGTCGGGAAAGCCGGGGATATCGACGATCTTCTTGTCGGCATACAGAAACTGCGGCTGCCCGCCGGGCTTGTCGGTCCCTTCGATGACCAGAGTCGTGAGTCCGCGGTGCGCGGTGGTAAGGCTGGCCGCCAGTCCCGCGGGACCGGCGCCGATAATGACCACGTCCCAATGGTCAATGCTCGCGAAATCAAATTCCGGACTGAGTTCGGTGACTTTGAAATCGGGCATCAGCGCACTCCCCGCGAGAAGTGATTGATCGCAGGGAGTATAGCAGCCTACGGGAGGTCGTCGGAAGAGGCGGGATCAGAGTGACCCTCGTGCTTTGTCACGGCGAAGAATTCGGGTTGCCGTTTATTGTCGCCTTTCGCTCCGCGAAAGAGACGCATCTTTCGCGGAGCGAAAGGCGACGATCATCGACCCGAAAATCAAAGTGTGACAAAGCACCAGTGCTTTGGCAAACCTTGATTTTCGGGTAGCCACGCTCGCCAGAGCGTGGGGGATGAAGCTGTATTCGATGCTTTCCCACGCTCTGGCGAGCGTGGCTACAACCTGACTTTTATCTTTGACAAAGCACTAGAGCCAGTTGCGATATACGGCCAATCCGGCGACTGCAATGAATCCGAGGAGAGCCCCGATATCGGTCCACAGGAATCGGAACGTTCCGGACACGTTCCAACTGCCGCGTGTCTGCTTTTGGCGAGACGCCATAATTCCCTCTCCCGTCTGGATGCTTGCCGTTCCGCGGAATTCGATCACTGGATGCGGCGCAACATCCAAGCCATGCGCGCGAAAACGGCTGGCGAAATTCGCAGCAGATCTGTTTCCCGCGCCTGACCGCAACGTGACGATATCGGAAAGCAATCGTCATGCCAAATCCGCAAGGCAAACCGCAAGCGATGGTTTCACAAGCGTTTGCGATCGAATGACGCTTTGTGTCATGCGAATTGCCGGCTGCGGATTGCCGGAAAGAAGCGCGCAGATTGCCTGATCTGCGGGCAGATGCGACCGTGGGTCAGGTTTTCCAACCTGCCCGTGAAGTAATGTCCCCTTGGGCCGGAAAATGGAACGGGCACATTGCCGTCAGCCTCGGAAAGGCTGACGTACG